>JAJQAY010000004.1 GCA_021203515.1 Bacteroides sp.
CAATTCCGTTTCCTTTTAAGGAAGAAACTCCGAAGTCGGACATCCTGCGCGAATTGCGCAACTCATGGGGCATTGAAAACAAGGAAGACATCCTTTCTACCCTCGACGAACTGAAGAACGGCTTGCACCAGCCCCGATTTGAGAAGTGCCTGCAAGCAGTGAAAGAGAACGGTGGGAAAGACGCAAACATCGCCAGCATCGACCTGAACAAGTACGATGTGGACAAGGAAGATGTGGAGTTCATCATCAAGAATTTTGACCAGATAGCTCCCACCAGCATCAGGGCATGGGACTATGCCCGCTATGCCAACAACGTGAACCTGGCACAAGGCGCCGGACTGCTGACGGAGGCCGAATGTGACGACCTGATGAAGGACCTTCTGTCCGTGGCACGCGCCAACTACAGCGACTGGAAGTCTTACTTTGACGACTTCGACATGGGACGCCGCTTCTGGGGTGGCGACAAGAAGAATACCGACATGTTCAGCCGCAACGCTGCCTTGCCGGGCTCGGACAACAGTTACCTCATTTACAAGTATATCCCGCTTCAAGCGGCAGAATAATAACATCCTCACAACCACTAAAAAGACAAAACCATGTATCAAAAGAATTTTCAAATCACCGACCCGCTTCCCAGTTTGGAAGAGATAGAAGCCAACTATAAGAAATACGGAAAATGCCCTACCAAAATCCTGAAAGGCAAAACCGGAATAACCGCCACCATCCTGGAGCAAGAAAAGAATGACTTCCTGCACATCAGCAAGAACGGTTATCATGGAGTAAGAATTATGGTACACGAAGAGCAAGACCTACGCTCCATCTACGTAGAAGAATGCGTTCCCAACCGCATGGTTGCCTGGCTCAGAGGACAGGTCGGCTTCCTGTTGGTGCCGTTGTTCCCGCTGATATGGGGCAAGCAAAAGGAGTTTTACAAAGAAGTGGAGGCTTTCATCAAAGACACGTATCATGTTGAGAAGACATTGGACCTCAATGATTTGAATGTACTGAACGTATTCAGAAAGAAAGCAGAATAAGTAATAGTTAGTTTTAGGTGGAAAGGCACTGCGTACGTTTGTCGGCGCAGTGCCTTTTGTCGATCTGACACTTTGCATATCGGGACGCACGAGAATGCGATATTTCCGCACGGACACCCATGAGAAGGGAAAGAATAGAACGAATATTGGTAAGGTGCAGAGTATAAGAAGAATACAAAAATGTATACATTGCTAATAAAATAAAATCAGGCTTTCAACGGACAAAATACGACGGGAAAACAATCAGTCGTATACTGAATATAGATCAGTCGTAACCTCATTATAGATCAGTCGGTACCTCATTATGGTTCAGTCGGTACCTTATCTCCCTCGGATAGCATTCTTTTTCTGCATAAAACGGGAAGAAAAGCGGAAATATATGCAGTATTCGCACATATTCATCCCCCTTTTATTCGGAAAAAATTCCAGTTCGTAACTTTTGAAACCTTTTGCTGTTATGAAAAAAGGAGAAATGTCATCCTTTTCACAAAGATAAACTGTAAACGCATACATTTTGACAAACAGCACATCCTAATCCCAAAATTTCCCCTTTATCTTTTAACCTATCCTGATAATCCTCCTTATTGTCACTTATTTAGAACTGAAATCATTATCTTTGCACCCGTATATGTTGAAATTAAAATAAAACTATAACGAATTTCATCCGAATGAAACAGTACAAACCCGTAAACAACATGGTAGGTTGGATTACATTTATCATTGCAGCAATGGTCTACTGCCTGACTATCGAACCGACTGCAAGCTTTTGGGACTGCCCGGAGTTTATCACTACCGGCTATAAGTTGGAAGTGGGACACCCACCCGGCGCACCGTTCTTCATGTTAGTGGCCAACCTGTTCTCCCAGTTCGCTTCGGACGCCACCACCGTTGCCAAGATGGTGAACTATATGAGCGCGCTGATGAGCGGTGCTTGCATCCTGTTCCTGTTCTGGAGCATCACGCACCTGGTGCGCAAGCTGGTAGTCACCGATGAAAACAATATTACCAAAGGACAACTGATTACCATCATGGGTAGCGGCCTGGTGGGCGCACTTGCCTATACGTTCAGCGACACCTTTTGGTTCAGCGCGGTAGAGGGCGAAGTATATGCATTCTCCTCCCTGTTCACGGCAGTCGTATTCTGGCTGATACTGAAATGGGAAGACGTGGCCGACGAACCGCACAGCGACCGTTGGCTCATCCTCATCGCTTACCTGACGGGACTGAGTATCGGCGTGCACTTGCTGAACCTGCTCTGTCTGCCCGCCATCGTGCTAGTATATTACTACAAGAAGACGCCCAATGCCAACGCCAAGGGCTCCATACTGGCACTCGTGGCTTCCACTGTGCTGGTGGCAGCCGTGCTCTACGGCATCGTGCCGGGCATCGTGAAAGTGGGTGGCTGGTTTGAACTGCTCTTTGTCAACACGCTCGGAATGTCCTTCAACAGCGGTGTCATCGTGTACATCATCCTGCTGGCGGCCTGCCTCATCTGGGGTATATACGAAAGCTACACCGAGAAGAGCAAGGCCCGCATGGCACTCTCGTTCATACTCACCATCGCCATGCTGGGTATTCCTTTCTACGGACACGGGGCGAGTGCGGTCGTGATAGGTATCATTGTTATCGTACCGCTATGGCTCTATCTCAAACCCGGCACGCAGAAAGTAATCAAGGAGAAATACCGCGTATCGGCACGCACACTGAACACGGCATTGCTGTGCACGATGATGATTGTCATCGGATATTCATCCTACGCCCTCATCGTCATCCGCTCCACCGCCAACACGCCGATGGACCAGAACTCTCCGGAAGACATCTTCACGCTGGGCGAATACTTGGGACGCGAACAGTATGGCACGCGCCCGCTGTTCTACGGCCCGGCCTACTCCTCGCAGGTTGCCCTGGACGTGAAAGACGGTTATTGCGAACCGCGCGTCTCTTACAACGGCACCAAGTTCATACGCAAGGAAAAAGCCTCTCCCGACGAGAAGGACAGCTATATCGAAATACCCGGACGTATCGAGTACGAATATGCGCAGAACATGCTTTTCCCGCGTATGTATAGTAGCGCCCATGCCGGCCAGTATCAGGCTTGGCAGGACATCAAGGGCTATGACGTCCCCTACGACAAATGCGGTGAAATGATTATGGTGAACATGCCCACGCAGTGGGACAACATCAAGTTCTTCTTCTCCTACCAACTCAACTGGATGTACTGGCGCTACTTCATGTGGGACTTTGCCGGACGCCAGAACGACCTGCAGGGAAGCGGGGAACTAGAGCACGGCAACTGGATTACGGGCATCAAATTCATCGACAACCTGCTGGTAGGCAATCAGGATTTGGTTCCGCAAGAACTCAAGGACAACAAGGGACATAATGTGTTCTACTGTCTGCCCCTGCTGCTCGGCATCATCGGCCTGCTGTGGCAGGCATACCGCGGACAGAAAGGCGTACAGCAGTTCTGGGTAGTCTTCCTCTTGTTCTTCATGACCGGTATCGCCATCGTGCTCTACCTGAACCAGACGCCCACCCAGCCGCGCGAACGCGACTATGCGTATGCGGGTTCGTTCTATGCCTTTGCCATTTGGATTGGTATGGGTGTAGCCGGACTGGTGCAGTTGGTGAGCAAGCTGACAAACAAGCAGAAGGACGACGAAAGCGGCTCTCCTGCCGACCCGTCATCCGGCATCCTCATTCCATCTCTTATCTCCCTCATCTGCCTCCTTGTCCCCATTCAGATGGCAAGCCAGACGTGGGACGACCACGACCGCAGCGACCGCTACGTCTGCCGCGACTTCGGACAGAACTATCTGATGTCGTTGCAGGAAACGGGCAACCCGATTATCTTCACCAACGGCGATAACGATACCTTCCCCTTGTGGTACAATCAGGAGACGGAAGGTTTCCGCACCGATGCACGCACCTGCAACCTCAGCTACTTGCAGACGGACTGGTACATCGACCAGATGAAACGCCCTGCCTACGACTCTCCGTCGCTGCCCATCACGTGGGACCGCATGGAGTATGTAGAAGGAACCAACGAATATGTTCCGGTACGCCCCGACTACAAGAAGAGCATCGACGCCCTCTATGCCGAAGCGGAGAAACAAGCACTGAATGGCAATCCCGAGTCTTTGGTCAACGTGAAGAAGGAGTTCGGCGACAATCCTTACGAGCTCAAGAACATCCTGAAATACTGGGTACGCAACAAGAACCAGGATTTGAAGGTGATACCTACGGACAGCATCGTGCTGAAGGTGGATAAGGAGGCAGTACGCCGCAGCGGTATGCTGATGCCGGGAGACTCCATTCCGGACTACATGCACATCTCGCTGAAGGGCAAACGCACCCTCTACAAGAGCGAACTCATGATGCTTGAGATGTTGGCGGAAGCCAATTGGGAACGTCCCATCTACATCGCCGTGAGTGTAGGCCCCGAAAACCAACTGAACATGGCGAACCACTTCATTCAGGAGGGTCTTGCCTATCGTTTCACTCCGTTCGATACGGACAAGACGGGCGTGAAGATAGACTCGGAGAAGATGTACGACAACCTGATGAACAAGTTCAAGTTCGGCGGCATCGACAAACCGGGCATCTACATCGACGAGAACACGATGCGCATGTGCCACTCGCACCGCCGCATCTTCTCTCAGCTTGCACAGCAGTTGATGCGCGAAGGCAAGAAGGAGAAGGCAAAGGCTGCCGTGGACTATGCCGAGAAGATGATACCTGCCTACAACGTTCCATATGACTGGCAGAACGGTGCGGTACAAATAGCGGAAGTGTACTATCAGCTAGGCGAAACGGCCAAGGCCGACGAGATTATGCAGAACCTCGCCAATAAGGCTGTGGAATACCTCACCTGGTATATGAGCATGAACGACAATCGTTTCATTGTCTCTATCCGTGAGTATGAATACCACTGGGCAGTGCTCGACGCTGAAGTGAAGATGATGAAGAAATACAGCTCCAAGCTCGCCGAGGTTTATGAACCGAAGGTGGAGGAGCTGTACAACATGTATGTGGATAGAAGAAATAATTATGAGTGATGAGTTATAAGTTATGAGTTATTTGTGTGTCTCTGCATAGAAAAGCATAAGCAAATAACTCATAACTCACAACTTATAACTTCAAAGTAACTTATAACTTAGATAATCGTGTTTATAGAGCAGCCACCCGAGTTTGTTCGTAAGTTATATCCTAAAACCCTCTGGAGAATGGACCCGAATGAGAAAGCCATTTACTTGACTTTTGATGACGGTCCTATTCCCGAAGTTACCCCCTGGGTACTCGACTTACTGGACAAGCATGGCATCAAAGCCACCTTCTTCATGGTGGGCGGCAATATCCGCAAGCATCCCGACGAATTCCGGATGGTCGTGGAACGGGGGCATCGCATCGGCAACCATACTTATAATCACCTGCGGGGATTTGAGTATAACTTCAAGGATTATATAGCCAATGTGGATAAAGCGAACGAAGTGATGCAAACCGACCTGTTCCGTCCGCCGCACGGACACATGGGATGGACGCAATATATGATGCTGAAGCACCGATTTAAGATAGTGATGTGGGATTTGGTTACCCGCGATTACAGTAAGAAGCTACGCGGGCCGCAAGTGCTTGCCAACGTAATGAGGTATGCACGTAACGGTTCCATCATTACATTTCACGACTCTCTCAAGTCTTGGGCCAACGGTAACTTGCAATATGCACTGCCACGTGCGATTGAGTTTCTGAAGGAAGAGGGATATGAATTCAAGTTGCTGTAATAATACAATTTAGGCACGGATTACACGGATTTCACGGAAGTTTATTATTTCCGTATAACCAGTGTAATCCGTGTCTAAAGTTTTATTTTACCGTCACCGTCATCGGGTTGCGCACCTTCTATGCAAAGTCTGCCATATATTGGTTCCATGCATCAGCAGTCTTAATATCTGCTTTATTCCATGCAAATCCCCAATAATATACATATTCCGACTCGGGCTCGTAATCGCTGATGGCGAGCACATGACCGTCGGCATTATTGTGTTGTTTCTTCTCCTGCTCGGAGAAAAGCACAGTTTTTGCCTCCTTCACTACGGCAGGCACGGCAGCACCCATAAAGATTTTACCGTTGTCAGGGCCATTGGTAGGGTCTACATACGTAATGTAACCGTTGGCTGCATCGGCAACTACAGCTCCATCCGGTTCGTGCAGCACGATGCCTGCGGCAACCGGCAAGGTTTCCTTCAGGTTGGCATACGACACGGCAGTCTTGTTCAAGTGCGAACCGGCATCCAGTGTAATCAGACGTGTCTCCACAATCGTAGAGTCACCTTTCACCGTCAACGGAGTAAATACCAGCTTCACCGTGAAGCGCAACGGGCCGTTATCCAATATCTCCTGTTCCTTGTAGCATCACGGATAAACGATGCTGTCGTTCACCATCAAGGCCGCAACTCCCGCACCCAGCGTAGGACCTACCGCATAGCAGTCCATACCGTAACCGTGGTCGATATGATAAGAACGTTCGCGGCTCAATTCGCCGGCAGCCTTCGGGTCGGTCTTTCTCAACTCGTTAATCTTTGCGATGGTTTCCTCATTCAATTCCTTGGCATACATCTCTTCCAGGATAGGCTCGGTGGTATTGTACTTCGTAAACAAGTCATATCCGAAACCACGTTCTCCTCTGGCCTGCAAAGCCGGGCCATAAGCACGGAAAGCTACCAGGTCATTCTCCCAAGCCACATCGTCCAGACGTTCGGGATAGTACTTGCCGCAAGCCTTCACAGCGAAGACGTCGGGCGTGCCGGCCTGCATCTTATAAGTAGCACTGCCGTTAGCAGCCACCGTAGCCGGGAAAATCACCTTCTCGTCGTAAGTAAGCTGATAAGGAACTTGCTTTCCATCAGCATCGAGCACAACTATCTGTGCCGTATCTGCCAGGTTCAACTGGCTTGCAATTGCCGCCATAGACACTTCTACCATCTCACCGGAGCGTTCCATTGCCAACGGATTGGTTACCGTGACAGTAACAGTCTTGCTCTCGCTACAAGCGAAACAAAACATGGCTGCCATACATAATAAAAGGAGTTTTTTCATATTACTATTTTATGTACCGGTAAATAAAAAATGTGCTGACCTGTTGACGGCTGTTTATCACAAAACCCGTCAACCCGCCAGCACATCATTTCATTACCTTTTGTTATTTAGGTTGTTTTCCGATATAAGCCAGGATACCGCCATCCACATAAAGGATGTGTCCGTTCACTGCGTTAGAAGCCTCTGATGCAAGGAATACGGCAGGGCCGGTCAGTTCTTGCGGATCCAACCAACGTCCGGCAGGAGTCTTGGCACAGATAAATGAATCGAACGGGTGACGGCTGCCGTCAGCTTGCTTTTCGCGCAACGGAGCAGTCTGCGGAGTAGCGATATAACCCGGGCCGATACCATTACACCGAATGTTGTATTCACCATATTCAGAGCAGATATTGCGAGTCAGCATCTTCAATCCACCCTTAGCGGCAGCATAAGCAGATACAGTCTCACGACCCAGCTCGGACATCATAGAGCAGATGTTGATAATCTTGCCGTGTCCCTTCTTCATCATAGCGGGCAGAACAGCCTTAGACACGATGAACGGAGCGTTCAGGTCGATGTCGATAACCTTGCGGAAATCGACAGCTTCCATCTCGTGCATAGAAATACGACGGATGATGCCGGCATTGTTTACCAGAATATCCACAGAACCAACTTCTTTCTCGATAGTAGCCACCATGGCCTGAACAGCAGGCTCATCGGTTGCGTCGCATACATAGCCGTGTGCTTTAATACCCTTTTCAGCGTAAGCAGCCAATCCTTTATCCACCAGTTCCTGGTTGATGTCGTTAAAACAGATTTTTGCACCTTGTTCTGCAAAAGCCGAAGCGATAGCAAAACCGATACCATAAGAAGCACCTGTAACGAGGGCTACTTTACCTTCCAAAGAAAAATTCAAATACTGATTCATGACGTTGTTTTATTATAGGTTGAAAATATCATTATTATTTTAAGTCGGTAATCAGGGAGAAGTCCTGGTCGCCATAATCCAGATTTTCACCGCCCATACCCCAGATAAAGGTATAGTTATGAGTAGCAGCGGCAGAGTGGATAGACCATTCGGGAGAAAGCACTGCCTGATCACCCTTCATCCAGATGTGGCGCGCTTCGTCCACTTCGCCCATGAAGTGGCAGATGGCGTGGTCTTCGGGCATTTCAAAGTAGAAATAGGCTTCCATGCGGCGGCTGTGCACATGTGCAGGCATCGTGTTCCACACACTGCCCGGAGCCAGTTCCGTCATTCCCATCTGCAATTGGCAGGTAGGCGATACCTGATTGACCAGCATCTTATTGATATTACGGTGATTGGAGCCTTCCAAAGAACCCATTTCGGCCACTACCGCGTCTTGCTTCGTCACCTTCTTGTCGGGATAGTTGCGATGGGCAGTCACGGAGTTGAAGTAGAACTTGGCAGGATGGGCGGCATCCTTACTCTCGAAAGTGACTTCACGGTCGCCCGAACCCAGATAAAGAGCTTCTTTATAATCCAGTTCGAACACGGCATCACCAGCTTTCACCACGCCCGGTCCGCCTACATTGAAGATACCCATTTCACGACGGGTCAGGAAGTAGGGAGCTTTCAGCGGGTCGATAGCCTCCAAGCCGAGCACCTCGCCCACCGGCATGGCGCCGCCTACTATCATGCGGTCGTACATGGAATATACCATATTTACTTCATCCGGGGAGAATACTTTCTCTATAAGGAAATCGCGGCGAATTCTTTTTGTATCGTAGCTTTTCGCATCTTCGGGATGCGCAGCGTAGCGAATTTCATAGTTTGTTTTCATGATTTTATTACTTTTTAGTTATAAAGTCGGTTATCAAGCGGCACATCGTTTGCGTACACGATGCAAATGTAGCAAAAGAAAACGGCAATACATTGCATTTTCGTCCCAATTATCTGTCAATATTGTACAAAGAAAGAAAAAAGTGTAGAATACAATAACATCCGTCCCAGCAGAAGGAAGAAAGATGCCGGTTTGCCCACAGAGGGTGATGGCTTCCTCTAATGAAAGCGACAGTTTCCCCTAATGGGAACGACTGTTTCCCCTGGTGGGAACGACAGTTTCCTCATAGGAAACGGGAACCATATCTCTTTGGATTGAAGGGGGGGAATAATGAAAAAGCTCCGACAACCGATGATTGTCAGAGCTTTTTTGTTGGACTACCAAGACTCGAACCTGGTCAAACAGAACCAAAACCTGTTGTGCTACCATTACACCATAGTCCAAACTTACGTGCTTTCTGTTAAAAAGCGGTGCAAAGATAGAGGTATGTCCCGAAATATCCAAATATTCCGGGACTATTTTTTCATATCTCTGTATTATTTAGCGATAATCAGATAGTAATTCTTCTTACCACGCTGCACCAGCAGGTACTTATCATCCAGTAAATCAGCAGTTGTGACCACCTGGTCGAAAGCTGCCAGCTTCTCTTTGTTCAAAGAAACGCCACCGCCTTGTACCAACTTGCGCATTTCGCCTTTGGAGGCAAATACGGCTGCATTGTCAACAAACAAGTCAACAGCTTTCACTCCGGCGGCCAGTTCATCCCGGGATATTTCGAACTGGGGAACGCCTTCGAATACGGCCAGCAGGGTGTCTTCGTCCAACTTCTTCAAAGAGTCGGAGGTGGCATTGCCGAAAAGAATGTTGGAGGCATCGATGGCCGCATTGTAGTCTTCTTCGGAATGAACCATGACGGTGACCTCTTTTGCCAGGCGCTTCTGGAGGACACGCAGATGCGGGGCAGCCTCGTGCTCGGCGGCAAGGGCCTCCACTTCGTCTTTAGTCAAAGAAGTGAATATCTTGATGTAGCGCGCAGCGTCGGCATCGCTTACGTTCAGCCAGAACTGATAGAACTTATAGGGAGAAGTATAGCGCGGGTCGAGCCAGATGTTGCCGGACTCAGTCTTGCCGAACTTGCCGCCATCGGCTTTCGTTATCAGCGGGCTGGTTAGTGCAAAGGCCTCGCCACCGTTTGTGCGGCGGATAAGTTCGGAACCGGCCGTGATGTTGCCCCACTGGTCGGAACCACCCATCTGCAACTTGCAGCCTTTGGTTTCGTAGAGGTGCAGGAAGTCGTAGCCCTGCAGCAACTGATAGGTAAACTCCGTGAAAGAAAGACCGTCGCGGGCTTCGCCATTCAGGCGCTTCTTTACTGAGTCCTTTGCCATCATGTAGTTTACGGTGATGTGCTTGCCTACTTCGCGGGCGAAATCGAGGAAAGTGAAGTCCTTCATCCAGTCGTAGTTGTTCACGAGTTCGGCACGGTTGGGAGCATCCGATTCGAAATCCAGGAATTTGCTCAACTGTTTCTTCATGCCTGCCATGTTGCGTTGCAGAATTTCTTCGGTAAGCAGATTACGCTCTGCCGACTTGCCGGAAGGGTCGCCAATCATACCCGTGGCACCGCCAATCAGTGCCAGCGGTTTGTGTCCGCAGCGTTGGAAGTGGCGCAATATCATCACACTGCAAAGGTGGCCGATGTGCAGGGAGTCTGCCGTCGGGTCGAAACCAATGTATGCGGTAACCTTTTCCTTAGCCAGAAGTTCTTCCGTACCCGGCATCATATCGTGGAGCATGCCACGCCATCTCAATTCTTCTACAAAATTCATCGAATGATTATCTTTAATGATTTGATTTATACTTTGTAAGTGCAAAAATACGACACTTTATTCTAACAACCAACTCTTATCGTTTAAAAAAGACTTTGCAGATGTTTTGCCGCACCGTTTCCCGAAGCTCTTCCGGAGCAACCCGGCGGACGGAGGCGGCCTGCTGATAGAGTTCTCCGATGGGGGCAGCACTTTCGTCTGTCTCCAGAAACAGCCGGTCGGCAGGAACCGTTCGGAGCGCTTCTTCCTGGAACTTCTCTCCGAACGAGAGGTAAAAGCCATGCCGCAGGTATTCTTCCGCCAAAGAGACCTTCCCGCGAAAGCCGTGAATAATCCAGGGATTGGTGGGCGTATCAGTTGCTTCTGCCTCAACAACTCGTCCACCGCTTTCACCAAATGAATAATCAAAGGTTTGTCAATCTCCATCGCCAGACGCGCCTGATATTGGAATACTTCTATCTGAGCAGCCAAAGGGGTATCGGTTAGTTTGTCCAAACCCGCTTCGCCCACGGCAAGCACTTGGGGGTGCACGGCTAAAGAAGAAAGGAGTTCTTCTTCCTCCTGAATGGCAGACTGCCCGCCGTGAAGAGCCGGAGCCGCAGTCTTTGGAATGTACCAGGGATGTATGTCCACCGAGTACCACTGCTCCGCTTCCGGCAGAAATGTATCGGGATAACAGTTCACAATGACCTCTCCGGGCGTTTGTGACGGATGATGGGTATGTATGTCGGCAGGAATTTTCATGGAACAGGGTCGTAACCGGAACCGCCCCACGGATGGCAACGCAGTATGCGCCTCACCGCCAGATAAAGTCCCTTAAAGGGGCCGTGCTTCTTGATGGCCTCTACGGCATATTGCGAGCAGGTGGGAGTAAACCGGCATGAGGGGGAAGTCATCGGTGAAATGCACTTCTGATAAAAATAAATAGGAAGCAGCAGCAGATATGAAAGCAGCCGTTTCATGGCTCGGAGGACGTTACCATCGTTTCGGCATCCGCAGCCGTCACCTTCTCGGCAATGCGTGCCAATGCTGTTTTCATCTGGCTTTCTATCACGGAAAAGTCTACCAACCGGTCGGAGAGATAGATAAAAGCAATGGCCAGCCGGCACTGCTTTTCTGCCAGGACGGACAACAATTCGTGCTTGTTCACACGATAAGCCTCGCGTATCTGGCGTTTTATACGATTGCGCTTTACCGCCCGCTTGAAACGGCGCCTTGAAACGCTGACAAGAATGGAAACGTCTGCCTCCAACTCTTCTACCGGCAGATATATCACACGCAAAGGAAAGACGGAGAACGACTGCGAACCGCCCGCAAACATCTTCTCTATCACCTTTTTCTTACCCAGCCTTTCGGCTTTACGCAAGGTATTTGCCATTTTGAGTTATGAGTTATGAGCTATGAGTTATTCTGTTATATAAAGAAACGAGCTACAAGTGCCTGGCGGCATAAAAGTACAACCACTTGTAGCTCGTAATCTATGTTCTTAAATTACAGTTATAAGCCATAAAATAACTCATAACTTATAACTCATAACTTCTTTTTTACTTTCCTTTATTAGTCTCCTTGATAAACAAGTCGAGCGCCGCCGTCATGGAAGGCGCCTGCACACTTGGAGCTTCCAAGTCCAACCGAAGTCCGGCATCGCGTACAGCCTGTGCGGTAGTAGAGCCAAATGTTCCGATTTTGATTTCCTTCTGCTCGAAATCCGGGAAATTCTTCTTCAAAGAAGATACTCCCGCCGGGCTGAAGAATACCAGCATATCGTAATCGAACTTCTCGTCAGCAGCGAAATCGTTGCTCACCGTGCGATACATCACGACTTCCGTGTGTTGGATTTTGCTCTTATCCAGCAGGCTCTTTATCTCATCCGTATGCACGTCCGACATCGGCACTAAATACTTTTCAGTTTTATGCTTCACTATCGAAGGCAGCAAGTCGTCAAACTTTCCTGTGTTTCCAAAGAAAATTTTGCGCTTACGATATTGCACATACTTCTGGATGTACAAAGCAACCGTTTCCGTCACACAGAAATACTTCATGGTTTCGGGTATTGTCACACGCAACTCCGTACAAAGATGGAAGAAGTGGTCGATTGCATGACGCGAAGTGAAAATAACAGCAGTATAATCCAAGATGGATACTTTCTGTTGTCTGAACTCTTTCGCTGAAAGGCTCTCCACTTTGATGAACGGGCGAAAATCTATTTTCACTCCGTATTTCTCGGCAATATCGTAGTAAGGAGATTTCTCTGATGCCGGTTTCGGCTGCGACACAAGTACTTTCTTAATTTTCAACGTCCTAAAATTTTATTACCAAATAATCATTTAACTGGATCAGCCCTTGATATAACATAAAACAAGGTATGATTTCAAGGGCACAAAAGTACAAAATTAAAAGGAAACTGCCATATAAATTATTGCAAAAAAGCTTTAACCACTTATAGAGCATCAATATCTTAGTAAAAAAGAGTAAAATCAATCCAATTATCACTGCGGATTGCAAATTCAAATCAAAATAAACAATGAATAGAACGAATGGGAACAGGGCAAATCCAAGGAAATAAAGTAGCGTAGAATAGGACTCAAGCCACATGCTTGTTGTCGTTTCGTCAAAAAAAATCCAACCAAGAACGGAATAGATAAGACACTTCGGGAAGACATAAGTGAGGCATAATCCGATGTATATCCCCAATAAGAGAAAAGGGGAAATGTGATGCACCAAATCGGGGCTGATGTCATTGCAATAATTAAAGATACAAACACCGCCAAGTACGCAGGTCTGCAAAATCAGCAGCAACAAATACCGCATGTCTCCTGCCGTGGAAGATGCAAAGATACTGGTGCGCTCACGGTGCAGCATAAAATCTTTCACTGACTGCAACAGGAATTTACGGCTGCGCGAGAGAACATAGGATGACATGAAGAAACAGCATAAAAGAAGTACGGTAATACCATCATCCGTTCTCAGAGAGTAAGGAATAGGTATTCCTTCCGTCCATGCCACTGCCCAAGTCATCAACGCACTTATCATATGGCAGCAAACTTACGGACAGAAGCGTCCCACAAAGGAATGGTGTGTATCAGTTCCACAGCTTCCCGGGCCGTATCGGCTACATGCCAGATGACACCGTGCTGTGTGCGCATGAAGTTCTCGTCCATTGCCTTCCGGAGCATGTCGAGCAACGGGTTGAAATAGCCCTTGATGTTCAGTATGACAATCGGGTTCAGATAGAGTTCCAGTTGTTTCCAGGTAATGATTTCAAGCAGCTCCTCCAGCGTGCCGCAGCCACCGGGCAACGCAATGACGGCATCACTCAAATCTGCCATCCTCTTTTTGCGCTCATGTATGCTCGGCACTTCCAGGAGTTCGGTCAGTCCCGTATGGTGCCATCCTTGCTCTACCATGAAATGAGGTATCACTCCGGTCACTTCTCCGCCGGCGGCAAGTGCGGTATCCGAAACGGCGGACATCAGTCCCATATTTCCGGCACCGTTAATCAGGCGGATATGCTGTTGCCCCAACAGAGTCCCCAACTCACAGGCTGCATCAAAATAAGCCGGATCAATCTTTGTACTCGAAGCACTATATACGCATACGGAAGTAATCTTATTCATCGTCTTTTTATTATATCGCTGCAAATGTACATGATTTTAGGCAGATAAAAAAGAAACTGCCCTTCCTATCCCGAAACACCGGAATGAAAGAGCAGTTTTCTATATAAATAGCTGTAAAGCTATGCTGATTATTATTAAGTTGGGAGTTGAGAGTTGAAAGTTAAAGGCATTATAGGCCGAAAGCGGCTTTCACTTTATCGACGTAATCCAACTTTTCCCAGGTGAAAAGCTCTACGGTTACGTCCTTAGCACCTTCGTAACGAGATTTGAAATGCTTGGTGACAACCTGCGGTTCGCGACCCATATGACCGTAAGCGGCAGTTTCCTGATAAATAGGATTGCGCAACTTTAAGCGGTCTTCGATAGCCTTCGGACGAAGGTCGAAAAGCTCGTCAATCTTCTTGGCTATCTCACCGTCGCTCATGTTTACATGGCTACGGCCATAGGTGTTTACGTAGACATTAATGGGGCGTGCCACACCGATAGCATAAGACACTTGCACCAGCATTTCATCGGCTACTCCGGCAGCCACCAGGTTCTTGGCGATGTGGCGAGCAGCGTATGCCGCACTACGGTCTACCTTACTGGGGTCTTTTCCGGAGAAAGCGCCACCACCGTGTGCACCCTTGCCACCGTAGGTATCTACAATAATCTTACGTCCCGTCAAGCCGGTATCTCCATGAGGACCACCGATCACGAACTTACCCGTAGGATTGACATGATACTTGATATGGTCATTGAACAGCGCCAACACCTTTTCGTGATGGATGGAAGCAATGACACGCGGCATCAGGATGTTGATGACGTCATTACGGATGATGCCCAACATTTCTTCGTCCGCTTTCAACTGTGCCGCTTCACTATCATCGGCAGGCTGAACAAAGTCATCGTGCTGCGTGGAAACCACAATCGTATCGATACGGACGGGCTTACCATTATCGTCATACTCAATAGTTACCTGACTTTTTGCATCGGGACGGAGATAAGTCATTTCCTTGCCTTCACGACGGATGTCTGCCAGTACTTGCAGGATGCGGTGTGCGAGGTCCAATGAAAGCGGCATATAGTTTTCCGTTTCGTTGGTTGCATAACCGAACATCATACCTTGGTCGCCTGCACCTTGTTCCATCGGATCTTGGCGCTCTACACCACGGTTTATGTCGGGACTCTGCTCGTGAATGGCGGAAAGTACACCACACGAGTTACTCTCGAACATATACTCGCCTTTAGTATAGCCGATTTCCTTAATTACTTCGCGTGCGATGAGTTGGAGGTCAACGTACGCTTTGGTTTTCACTTCTCCAGCCAGCACCACCTGTCCGGTAGTAACCAGAGTTTCGCAAGCTACTTTCGAACTGGGGTCGTAAGCCAACAGTTTGTCAAGCACAGCGTCCGATATTTGATCGGCCACTTTGTCGGGGTGTCCTTCTGACACCGATTCGGATGTGAATAAGTATCCCATTTTGAATTAAAAATCAAGAATTAAAATTAAGAAATGGGGGGACGAGAGGTGAGTAGATGCGCCGACACAAAGCCGCCAGAAAAGGATGTGTTTTAGCATTTTTTTCTGTGGTTGCAAGCTACTCAAATCTTTCCACATTTCATTTTCGACTGCAAAGATAAAGAGAAAATCCATTAGTCGGGAAGAAATTAACAATAAATGTAGTTTTCACAAAATAAAGTCAACACAGACAAAACGAAAATTCACATCTTTGCAGGAAACTTAATTCTAACAATCAATATGAGAAAACTGATTTTACTGAGCCTGCTTCTGCTGAGCTCTGTTTTGGGAAATGCCCAGAAAAAGAATGAATTTACCGTGTTGCAATGGAACATCTGGCAAGAGGGGACACAAGTGTCCGGAGGATATGACGCCATTGTGAATGAGATTGTCCGCCTGAAACCGGACTTTGCAACCTTTAGCGAGGTACGAAATTATCACAACACCCGCTTCTGCGACCGCATTGTGGAGTCTCTAAAATCACGGGGAGAGACTTACTATTCTTTTTATAGTTACGACACCGGTCTGCTGAGCCGCCATCCGATTACCGACTCCCTGACCGTATTCCCGGAAAAGAACGACCACGGAAGTATCTACAAGATGACGAGTACCATCAAAGGATATAAAATAGCCGTCTACACCGCCCACTTGGATTACTTGAACGATGCATACTATAATGTGCGTGGCTACGACGGTTCCACTTGGAAGGAAATCCCCATTCCGCAAAGTGTACTCGAAGTGTTGAAAGTGAATGATGCTTCGCTGCGCGACGATGCGATTAAAGAATTTATTGCCGCCGCCCGCAAGGACATCGAAGAAGGAACGATTGTCATTCTGGGCGGAGACTTCAACGAGCCGTCCCACCTCGACTGGATACGCGAAACCAAAGACTTGTATGACCACAACGGGCTGATTATCCCCTGGACCGTACCCCTGTTATTGGATAATAACGGCTTTATCGACACTTACCGCACCCTATATCCCAATGTGCTGGATTATCCGGATTTCACCTTCCCCGCCGACAACCCGCTAATTCCCGTAGAGAAACTGACCTGGACACCGAAATCCGATGAACGCGACAGGATAGATTATGTATTCTACTATCCCCACCCCGCTCTCCAACTGAAAGACGCTATCATATTCGGCCCCAAGGGAAGTATCGTAAAGAGCCAACGGACACCGGAAACCTCCAAAGACAAGTTTTTACTACCGCAAGGTGTATGGCCTACCGACCATAAAGGACTACTGGTCACATTTAAAATTAAATAACTCCCGCATTTTCTTCTTTAGCACCGGATGCACCAGCTCCGGTGCTATCTCTACCAAAGGCTCCATCACAAAGCGACGCTCCTGCATCAGGGGGTGCGGAAGTTTCAATTCCGGAGTATCCAAGACTAAATCTCCATACAGAAGCAAATCTATATCTATCGGGCGGTCACTATATGTTCGGTTAATCGATTTATGGGCACGCCCCATTTCGCGCTCTATCTCTTGCGTCAAACGGAGTATCTCAATAGGGGTCAATAAGGTATCTACACAGAGAGCTCCATTCAAGAGCATATTCTCCGAAGAAAAGCCCCACGGGACAGTAGTATAAAAAGCGGACAGGGAAACAACTTTCCCTATCCGCTCTTCTATTTTCTGAACGGCGAGGCGGAGGTTCTGCTCCTTATCGCCGAGATTAGTTCCAAGACTGAAATAAATGTGCATACTTATTTAGGTATTAGGTATTAGGTATTAGGTATTAGGTATTAGGTATTAGGTATTAAGGCTGCGCTATGACACTGCATAGTTAATACCTAATACCTAATACCTGAATTTTACCGATCCGTAATCAGCATAGCATCGCCATACGTACCGAAGCGGTAATCTTCTTTCAATGCAACGTTATAAGCCTCCATCACCTGCTCGTATCCGCCGAAAGCGGCTACAATCATCAGTAGTGTGGAAAGCGGCATGTGGAAGTTGGATACCATGGCGTTGGCAACGGTGAAATCATACGGCGGGAAGATGAATTTGTTTGTCCATCCCTCGTATTCTTTCAAATGGCCGTCGATGCTGACGGCGCTCTCGATGGCGCGCATCACAGTAGTACCCACCGCGCAAACTTGTCTGTTCAAGTCTTTGGCTTGGTTCACAATCTTCACGGCTTTCTCAGTAACGAACATCTGTTCGGAGTCCGTCTTATGCTTGGTAAGGTCTTCCACATCAATATCGCGGAAGTTACCCAATCCTGCATGCATGGTGATATATGCAAAGTCGATACCTTTGATTTCCATACGCTTCATCAACTCGCGGCTGAAGTGCAGGCTCGCCGTAGGAGCAGTCACGGCACCTTCGTTGGCAGCAAAGATAGACTGGAAACGTTCCGAGTCTTCCGGCTCTACCGGGCGGTTGATGATGCTGTGGGGCAGCGGCGTTTCGCCCAGAGCATAGAGAGCTTTCTTAAACTCGTCGTGTGGTCCGTCGTACAAGAAACGAAGCGTACGTCCGCGTGAAGTCGTGTTGTCAATCACTTCGGCTACCATTGAATCGTCTTCGCCGAAATAGAGCTTGTTGCCGATACGGATTTTACGGGCAGGGTCTACCAGTACATCCCACAGGCGCAACTCTTCATTCAACTCACGCAACAAAAATACTTCAATACGGGCGCCGGTCTTTTCCTTATTACCATACAAGCGGGCGGGAAATACCTTCGTGTCATTAAAGATAAATACATCCTTATCATCGAAATATTCCAGAATATCCTTGAACATCCGATGCTCGATTTCACCTGTCTTTCTGTGCAGCACCATCAGGCGCGACTCATCTCTATACCTTGTAGGATGTAAGGCTATCTTCTCTTCGGGTAGCTTGAATTTAAATTGCGACAGTTTCATAATATTAATGTGCTAATGTGCTGATGTGCTGATGTGCTAATGAAACACAAAGCAACAGCACGTGTTAATAATTTAATTTTCTTTCTCTTCAGCCTCTACTTCCTGCTCATCTATCCACTCCTTAAACTCCAGCGGATTGAGGCAGTCTTCTATGCGGATATCCCCCACTCGGGCACGCTCCAACGCTGTCAGATGGGCACCGCTTTGCAGCGCTTCGCCAATGTCGCGCGCCAGGGCACGAATATAAGTGCCTTTGCTGCAAACCACCCGGATTTTAATCTCCGGCAGATTGCATTCCAACAATTCAATTTCGTCAATCACCAGCAACTTGGGCTTCAACTCCACCTCTTCCCCTTTGCGGGCGAGGTCGTAAGCGCGTTTGCCGTTCACCATACAGGCCGAAAAAGCAGGTGGCACTTGCTGTATTTCGCCTATAAACTTCTTCAACGTTTCTTCTACCAGCTCACGGGTAATATGTTCCGTGGGATAGGTAGCATCTATCTCGTGTTCCAAGTCATAGGAAGGGGTAGTGGCGCCCAACTGAATGGTAGCTACATACTCCTTGGTATGATACTGAAACTCTTCTATTCGTTTGGTCGCCTTGCCCGTGCAGACAATCATCACTCCCGTAGCAAGCGGGTCGAGCGTCCCGGCATGGCCGACTTTCAGCTTTTTCACTTTCATCCGCCGGCAGATGTGATAGCGTGCATGTCCTACGACCTTAAACGACGTCCACCCCAGCGGTTTATTGAAATATAAGACTTCTCCTTCTTTAAAATTCATCCGTTTTATCCCTGCATTTGTGAAACCACCAGTGTCACGATACCGGCTATCGCACAGTAAATGGCAAAGTAAATCAACTTGCCTTTCTTCACCACATTAATCATCCACTTGCAAGCCACACAGCCCGAAACAAAGGCTGCCAAAAAGCCTACAACCAACGAAAGAGCAGGAATATCCCCTGCAATCGCTTCGCCCTTCATCATCTTAATTCCGTCCAGCAAGGCTTCGCCAAGAATGGGCGGTATCACCATCAGGAAAGAGAATTGTGCCAGTTTCGCCTTATTGTCACCCAGCAGTAACCCGGTGGCAATGGTGCTGCCCGAACGGGAAAGTCCCGGAAGCACCGCGCAAGCCTGCGCAATACCGATAATGAAGGCATCCTTCATCGAAATATTCTCTTTCTGCTTCGGCTTATAATAATAGGAGAACGTCAGCAGCAAAGCCGTCAGCAACAGGCAGCAACCCACAATCAACAGTCCCGAACCAAAAACAGCCTCTACTTCATCTTTAAAGAAGACTCCTACGATGCCTACGGGGATCATAGAAATCAAGATATTAATGACATATCGGCTCTCCTCGTTCATCTGCCACTTAAACAATCCCCGGAATATCCAGTCAATCTCTTTCCAGAGTATCACCAGTGTACTGAGTACCGTGGCCACATGCACAATGACCGTAAAGGCCAGATTATCTTCTCCCTGAATACCGAACAAAGCAGAACCGATGGCAAGGTGCCCGCTACTGCTGACCGGCAAATATTCTGTTAATCCTTGAATAAGTCCAAGGATAAGCGCTTCAAACCAATCCATTTTGTATAATTACAAATTACGTGTTACAAATTACGTGTTACAAATTACGTGTTACAAATTACGTGTTACAAATTCGTGCGGTGCGAAATCATTCGGCATCGTTCTGTGCGTTGCTTTTGGGCTTGCGGAGCACAGCATATATCATAAAGACAAAGCCCACCAGGCAAACAAGCGGAGCTACCTTGATGCGTCTTACACTAAAAATGTCCGGTTCAAAATGTGTCGGTGTAGATGAGGGACCGCCCATCAGAATAAAACCGATAACCACCACTGCCATGCCGATGGCGAGCAGGATAAAGTTGGTTTTATCAAAAGCAAATTTCTGTTTACTACCCATATCTATAACTTCTTAATTACTAAATCTACCTCAATTCCCCTCCTCCTGGGAGGAGGGATGCCCATAGGGCAGGATGGTAGAGGGCACAAGGCAAAGAAATCATTCTTTCAAAGATATCTTGCTCTACCTACCACCTCCCCCTACGGGTACTCCTCCTCCCAGGAGGAGGAGAATTGAAATACCATTAAATATAATATAACGTACTTGCCTTCATCCTCAGATATTTGTTGATAGAAAGCAGTGCGCACAACCACGTGATGAGCACCCCGAATATCAGCACGGCAACGGATACCAGCAACATCACTTTCGGAGTAATCACCCTTATCAGCTCCGGCTCATAAGAAACCAGCCAATAGGCGGCTCCCCACAAGATAGCATCGGCCACAACCGCCGACAACACACCTATCCAAAAATTGCGCCGCAGGAACGGACGCCGGATAAAACTCCAGCTAGCCCCCACCAGTTTCATCGTATGAATGAGGAAGCGTTTGGAATAAATCGTCAGCCGGATGGTATTGTTTATCAGCGCAAAAGAGATAAAAGTCAATATCACTGCCAACCCCAACAGCATCAGGCTGATGTTGCGTATATTATCATTCACCGCATCTATCAGGTCTTTCTGATAGAGCACTTCCTGGATATTGGTATTCTTCTTAATCTTCTTCTCTATCTTGGCAATACTGTCCGAATTGGCATAATCGGAATGTAGTTTCACCTCGATGGAAGCCGTAAAGGGATTATAGCCGAGAAACTCCTGCGGGTCTGTTCCCATAGCCTCCGTCTGCTCGCGAAGCGCCTGCTTCTTGGAGATGTACTCCGTTTCACGGACAAACGGCTCCACATTCAGCTTCTTCTGCAACTTCAGAATATCACTCTCCTTCATATCATCGCTGATAAGAATGGAGAAGTTTATGTTTTCCTTCACGTAGACGGAAAGATTATGAGCACCCAACACAAAAAATACCACCAGCCCCAACAGCAGCAACACCAACGTCGTACTGATGCCGGACGTAATGAACTGCATATCAAAGTAGGACACAGAGTTATTTTTATTCTTCGCTTTCATCTCTTTCTGAATACATAAATCATAGAGCTACTGCAATCTTTCTTCACCAGCGCATGAAACCAGGCCAACGTACCGGTAATCATTCCCCGCACAAACGTGCACGAATGGCGCATGTGCTTCTCCGTCAACATCGACACATAGAAAGCATCGAACGGCATCGGATAGCGTTCCGCCAGGATAAAGCCGTGCTTCAAGCCCAGTTGCTGCATGGTGCCGGGTGTGAAATGCCACAGATGGCGAGGCACATCGTAGGCCGCCCAGTAAGCGCCGTATTTCTTGGCGTCGTACGAGGAACAGTTGGGCACGGCAATTATCAGTACACCTTTCTCCGTGAGCAGGGAACTCAATGTTTCCCAAGTCTCGTTCAGCGGTTCCAGATGCTCCATCACGTGCCACATGGTAATCACATCGAAGCTGTTCGGTGCAAAATCCTTCAAAGCCGTATCGGGCCTAACGTCCAGTCCGAAATGTTCTTTGCCGAAGGCAAGTGCCTGAGCGTTCTTTTCCACCGCTTCCACCTGCCAGCCATAACGCTGCATGGCGTCGGCAAAATAACCTGTTCCGGTGCCGATGTCCAGCAAATGTCCGTTCTTGCAGTGCGCTTCGCGCTCTACCAGACGGGCTTTGCGCTTCAACATATAGCTGCGCACCCAATGGTACACGGAGTTCATCGCTCCTTTCTTCGTATCTGAATGGGAAATATAATCGGGAGAGTCATAGTAGCGTCCGATTTCCGCTTCCACCGGGAAGTCCTGGGTGAAAATAAAATCACAATCCTTGCAACGGCACAAGTGGAATACTTCCCCCGAGGCATAATGGTCTATGCAGGTCAAAGTACGCTCCAGATGCGTCCCGCCGCATATCGGACAAGCTGTTATAGCGAGTTTATTCATCGAACATTCTACCAATAAGAAAGTGAAACCTGCAACGAACAGGCCGCACTAATCCTAAATTTGGTGCAAAATAACAAATAAAAAGTGATTTACAAGGTTTTCATTAAGGAGATTTAATAATATTGGCACTTTTTCGGGCACACAGAAGGAGACCAAAATTATTTAATCCCGTTTATCCAGTCGGCAATGTCTTGCAACACTTCGGCAGACAGAGTTTCTTCTATCTTGCTATATTCCGCCACGCTTCCCGTCTGGCAATGCTGGAACAGATGGTTCAGGCCGGGATATTCTTTAAGCAAGTTCCGTTTGTTGCCGGGTAACAAGCGGCGTATGGTTCCCAGGTTTGTAGCCGATATTACCTGCGTGTCGAGGCTGCCGTTGATTGCCATCACCGGACACTTTACCTTAGCTATATTCTCGCTCGGGTCGTAGCTCATGAAGTAGTTCAGTCACGGGTTTTGCGAGTTAAGGATTTGCAACAAGTTCTGCTGCGCCCCGACCGGGATATTGGCTTTCGTTTCCTTCACAATGCTGTCTATCACAGCTTGCCCGTTCTCTATTTTGCCGTTCGCAATCTTATACAGATAAACTTCTCTCAAGGCATTGCAATAGTCATTGCACAAGTTCTCGGGCATTCCGCTTTGCTTCAAAGCCACTCGATTTTGCTCTACAAGGACGCTGTCACCTCTGACGCCGCCTCCCGCCAGGCTGACAATGAAATCGGCTTTGCGCTCCGCTCCTATCATAAATGCGATGCAGCCTCCCTCGCTATGGCCCAGTACGCCTACCTTGCCAAACTTATTCATCTTCCTTAAAAACTCCACTCCGGCAACGGCATCTTTCATATTATTATAGGCAGTGGCATTTACGGCATCCCCACGGGGTTTTCCAACACTCCGGTCATCGTATCTCAACGACGCTATTCCGTGTTTTGCCAGATAATCGGCTATCACCAGAAAAGGTTTATGGTCTAAAATCTCCTCGTCCCTATTTTGCAGGCCGCTTCCCGTCACCATCAGCACAACAGGCACGGAGCGCTTTTTCATTGGGTCGTATCCACCGGATAGGTCAGTGTGCCGCAGAGCGTTGCATCGTCTTCTACGTTGGTGAAACAGACTTCCTCGGTAGAATATTCAAAAGGGGCTGCGGGGTTTGCGGTCTTTTGCGGACAATCTTCCCCGGCTTGAGTATCAGGTCGAAAGTATATCCCGACTGGGAGAACTTGCCCGTTATCTGCTCTCCGTCTATATTCCCTTCATAGGCGGCTCCGATAGCAGGCATACTAATCTTTACGGAAGTAGCGGACAGCCGGGTGATGGTAGCCGGCAGTCCTTTTGCCCCCTGGTCGGGACTGTCCATAGTACACACATCTTCCCCTTTATCGTTTTTGGATATATTGAACACGAGGTTGATTTTATTCATACCTGCATTGAGTTCTCCAAACCATGAACCGTAGATGTCCTGCGATTGAGCCGTCATTGATAGTAAAAGAAGAAACAGCAGCGCGAAATACTTTCTCATTTTCATAAACTGTTAATTAAGAGTGACTACGAACATACAAAAAAGTATTTCAATATAAGCAATGTGAGCATATTACTGCAATGAGCTCTGCAATTATTCATTAGGAGAGTATAAGAAAGACTTCAACTATAAATAATCGGAATTGTCTGTTTTAATCTTGTGTGTACCGTAAAGACAATATTTGT
>JAJQAY010000145.1 GCA_021203515.1 Bacteroides sp.
TTGTAATGTCATTTCTCCCTATTATCTTTGCGTCCATTAAACGAACGTTTAAAAAACACTTCCCATTTACATAAATCACTTTTTACACATATAGGATACGCGTGCAGGCGCGTCATTTCTCTTCTTTTTTAAGGAAAGTGTGTGTAACATATAGGATATAGGGCATAGGGGCTATACCCTACCCTACGGTAATCACACACATACCCGGAAAATAAATTCGAAAAATATGGAAGAGAAAAGGGTATTGCTTCATTGTATTTGTTAATTTCGCACCCGATATGTTATCTTAGTATAAATAAACAATTTTCTAATTGTTATTATGGGAACAAAAACTACAATTAAGGCACAGATGCTCATAGGGCACAGGTACCAGGTGATTTTCACCGAAGAGAGTGAAGAACTGCAAACAGTGGCAGACATTTTATCGCAGAGGCACAAGCGGTTACGGGTGGAGTACGAGGACAGGAGGGCATTCCTTGCGCCTTTCATCCCGCTGCTCATCGACCACAAAAAGAAGCGCGGACTGAAGAACGTGAAGAGTTTCTCAAGGATGCTGCACCTGCTGGTGGACTTCGGGTGTGCAAGGGGAGAAAACAAGACGCTGGATGCGGATTGCATTGCAGATGAGATACATAAGTTATACAACGAACTGTATCCGAAGAAGTAAAAGGCCCCATCCGGAGGGGTAAGAAACGGCCGGAAGGCCTAATTGTTGAAAAAGCGGCTTTTTGGGAGAAAAGTCGCTTTTGGTTTATAAAAAGATAAGCTACACCTTTGCCCCGCCAATAAGGCAGACTTAAAACATAAGAAATGGAGAATATTACGGTAACCGCCTATCGGGGGTTCGGTACAGTAGACGGCGCGACTACGCTTGCAAGCGACATCGAGGACATCCGAAGCGGAAAGTACGCCAGGTTAATCATCAAAATCGCAGGCCTCGTGGCGCAGGGAAAGGTAGAGGAAGCCAACCGGGTGAAGAAGCAGCTCCCCTTCCGCACAGTGACGGCCAACTACAGGGAAAGGAGGCTTGCACCGGGCATCGTGCGATACAACCACGTCATTACGCTGGATATGGACGACCTTGAGGAGAGCCGGCTGGAAGACATCAGAAGCCGGATTAACAGTGACCCTAACACGCTGGGAAGTTTCCTCTCGCCCAAGCGGCACGGATACAAGGCGTTCGCCTGCCTGCACACGGAGCATGCACGCAGGCTGAGGGCGCAGCTCCGCCAAGGGGAAATAAGCTACGCAGAGCTCGAAGCGGTACATCTGAAACTCTATAATGCCACCAGAGAATATTACGAGGCGCTCCTCGGAGTGGAGATAGACGGAAGCGGAAAGGATATTTCGAGGGAGTACTTCATGTCCTTCGACCCGCAGGCTTTCTTCAACAAGGCGTTGATGGAACGGATGGAACCGTTGGTAGTGCAGATAAGAGTTGACAAGGAAGCAGGCGACAAGGGGACGAGGAAGAGAAAAGGGGCAGAAGACAAGGTTTCCGGCGAAAAGGTTTCTGATGAAAAAGGGACGGGTGACAAAGAGGCGGAAGCCGAAGCCTGGGAGAAACTGATATTCTCCAAAGCCGTCACAGCTGTCAGGAGGACGATGAAATTCGAGGCGGGAAACCATGACAATTTCCTGTTCGCGCTGGGAAACAAGTGCTACACCAAGGCACTGGACGAGAAGACGGTCATCGCCCTGGCAAGGAAGATGTTCGGAAAGGACGGGTTCGATGTGGAGGTACCCCTGCACAACGCATACACCTACACGGACAAGACCACCGAAGCCGCAACCGCCAAGGAGGAGAAAAGCCCACAATCACCCAAGTGATGGATTTCCTCGAAGAGCACTACGCCATCCGCAGGAACATCATCCTCGACCGCCTGGAATACCTCACATACAACGCCCACGAAGAGAAATACAAGCACTTCCTGCCCATGCGGAACAAGGACTACAACTCCATATTCGTAAACATGCAGATAGCGGGCATTTCATGTTTCCAGAATTACCTCAGGGCCGTGATAGACTCCAACTACGCCAAAGAGTTCAACCCTTTCGCCGACTATCTCTACAACCTACCACCCTGGGACGGAACGGACTACATTGGCCTGTTGGCAGACACCGTAAAGACAGACAACCAGCCCCTGTGGAAGAAGGGTTTCCGGCGGTGGATGGTGGGACTCGTGGCGTGCGCCCTGCGCGACGAGGAGATGAACCAGCTCGTCATCATACTCTACAGCGAGCAGGGGAAGGGAAAGAGCAGCTGGATAAGGCACCTCATTCCCCCACAGTGGCAGGAACACTTCTACAGTGGCATCATAGACCCCGCCAACAAGGATGACGCGCGCCTGCTGGCCACGCGCATCATCATCAACATGGAGGAGTTCGAAGGCGTAAAACCCGGGGAGCTGGCAGGACTGAAGCGGATCATCGGGCAAGACTTCATCACGCAGCGGAAGGCCTACGACGTGGAGGCGTTCACCCTGCCCAGGCATGCGTCCTTCATCGGAAGCACCAACAACAGGCAATGCCTGCAGGACATAGGCGGAAACCGGCGCTTCCTGCCCGTCACGGCGTTGGATATAGATTACCGCACACCCGTGAACCACGGGGGATTTATGCGCAGGCGTTAGCGCTGCTGAAAAGCGGCTTCCGCTTCTGGTACGAGGGCGAAGGGATAGAGCAGCTCAACAGGCACAACGAGAAGCACCGGATGAAGGACCCTGTAGAGGAAAACCTCTTCGTGTTCTACCGGAAGGTGCTGCCCGAAGACGCCAGTGTGAAATGGGTGCCGGCGAGTGTCATACTGACAAGGCTGAGCATATTCGGAAAGGTGCAGGTGAACCAACAGGCGCTGCTCATATTGGTGAAGGCGCTGGAAAGGTACAGGTTCAAGGCAAGGACGAATGAACAGGAGATGACGGAGTATGAGGTGGTGGAAATACAGCCGACAGTATGAAAAGTCCCGTAACATATATTGTTATTGCTGATAACAATATATGTTACGGGACTTTTCATTAGTTGAAAGTTGAAAGTTGAAAGTTACCTTTCGGCATGCTTTCGCTGCGCAGCCAACTTTCGACTTTCAACTCTCAACTTTCAACTCCCCCTACGGTTCCCCCAGGTATTTTACGATAAGCGAAACCTCGCGCGGGGTGAAGCACCTGCGGTATTTATTGTACCCGATGGCGGTGAGTTCCTCCCAAAGGGGGAAATTCAGGCGTATCCAGGTGGCAAGCGTGTGCAGGGCGTTGGTCAGGCAGAAGGCGGGATTGTAGAGCATGGACAGTTCAACTTTGGAATAAGCACGGACACGGAAAGGATGAAGGTCCTCTTCCGTGTCCGTTTTCTTTTCGTTTTCTGATTTCATTTCTTTCATGTTTTTAGTTTATTATTACTCTATAAAGGTAGTAAATATCAGTAAGATAAACAAACAATTGCAAAGAAAAAGAGATGTAGAAAGGGAAGTTATTTCATGCTTTATTCCGGAACAGAAGATACTATTGCTAACGGGAAGAAACCGGAAGGAAAGGGAGCTAAACCATGGGAACCATGAGACAAAAAAGGGGCGGAGGTATATTTGCAGTGTACTTCAGGGAGAGAAAGAGGAAAGTTTTCCTGCCACCTCCCCCTACGGGTACTCCTCCTCCCGGGAGGAGGAGAAACAGATGGCCGGAAGATAATTCAAGCTGCAAGGGATCTGTTTCAGGAGAGTATTATTTCTTTATCTTTTAATTCTTAATTTTTAATTTATCATGGGAGTACCATTTAAAAAGATTGCGAGGAAAGACCCTCGAAAGGCGGATGCGGTGAAGAAGCTCTATCCGCAACTGGTGACACTGGGGGGCGAATGCCACACTGGACGACGTGGCGTATGTTATGAAGGAGAAGAGTTCGCTGACGCTGGGAGACATCCAGAGTGTGCTGACAAACTTTGTGGAGGCAATGATTGCGATGCTCTACAACGGACAGTCGGTGAACATCAAGAACTTCGGGGTATTCAGTCTGTCGGCACACACAAAGGGCGTGGAGGACATAAAGGAATGTACGGCGAAGAACATCCAGGCGGTGAAGATTAACTTCCGCCCGTCTAGCACGGTAAGGCCGGACATCACGGCCACACGTGCCGGACAGAAGATTGACTTCTACGACCTGGAGGCACTGACCGGCAAGCCGGAGGAAGAAGGGGGGGCAACAAGCCGTCGGGAGGTGGCGGCGGAGGGGATGATGACCAGGAGGAGAACCCGCTGGGATAAATGACAATTTAGGGGTTCAACACAGAGTACGCAGAGTCTCACAGAGGATTTATATTCAAACGCAGATTAACGCAGATTTCCGCAAAGACTACATCTGTAGTATCTGTCATTCAGAGCGTAAAGAGATATTCTTTGCGGAAATCTGCGTTAATCTGCGTTTCTTTAATTTTTTCTTTAAACTCTGTGAAACTCTGTGTCCTCTGTGGTGAAACGCTAAATTCCCATTTAATTAACAACTTAAAAAATGAAATTCTTATGGCAACAAAATCGTCTTTATGGGATAAAATCCTAAAAATTGTGATTGCAGTGGCTTCAGCGGTGCTGGGAGCATTGGGAGCAAATGCAATGAACGTGGCATCCTGATGAGGGCACGCGGATATGAAAAGAGAGCCTTTGACGAGGCTCTCTTTTTTTTACTCCCAAAGAAAATTATTCTCTCTAGGCCCGGAATATCCCAATCTCAGGGAAAGCAGCTCCCTGCGCGGCAAAGCAGATACCGAAAATGGCGGCACTTACTATCCACAGAATAAGCAATGTCCATTTCAATCCGGCATTCATTGGTTGCCATTTGAAGAACTGGCTGAAAATGACCCATACCAGACTAATCAAAGGTATCCCTACCACAAGAACACCGGCTATACACATCACAATAGCGGCAAGCGGAGAAGCCGGCAGTACGATATCTGCCATCGGGAAGAGTGAAAGCAAAGCTGCACCGCCACCGATAGCCACCGCCACAGCAGCAATAAGCAAAGCCACAAACACGACACCGATTGCGAACAATACCGGGCTGCAAATGACAGCAAATATCACCAGACAGATTTTCAAGAACAATCCGACAACCATTACCAACGTGTCACCTATCTTTTGCAGAGCTGTACGGGGCTTATCGGACTTCATATAATCATTTACTCCATTCGCCACTTTCTCAAACCCGTCAGTCACGGTCTTTCCTATATTCTCTACCGTAACGGCTTCACCCCGCATACTTAGCTTTTCCGCAGCCGTATGGGTTTCGGGAATAATCAGCCAGCAAATGATATAAACCGGAATTAGTGTTCCAACTCCACAAATAAGCACGATGAGCAACAAAAATCGAAGCAAAGTCACGTCCCACCCCAGATAGGCAGCCAAACCGCTGATGACACCGCCCAACATCTTGTCGTCCGGGTTACGATAAAGGCGACGGCGAGTAGTGCCGGTGGTCTGGTTGGAACTACCACTACTCCAGAAACCTGAGCCGTGGGTGCCAGCATGGGTATTGGTATGGGAAGAAGATGCAGTGCTTTCGCCTTCCGTCTCCATATCTTCGGGCTTACCCATGCGGGCAATCACCTCTTCCACATTGGCAATCGTGATGACTTGCGAGCCGGCCGTCAGTTTCTCGGCAAAGAGTTCGGAGATGCGACGTTCAATGTCGTCTACAATTTCGTCGGCACCGGCTTCTTTGCTGAAGTGCATTTTCAGGTTGCTCAGATAGTTATCCAAAAGGCGGTAGGCGTCTTCATCAATATGGAAAACTGTTCCGCCCAAGTTTACAGTTAATGTTTTTTCATTGTATACTGTTTTAATTACGAATTACTAATTATAAATTACGAAGTGAGAGAACGGATCAGGAGTTACTGATGTGGTTGACGGTATCGGTCAGTTCCCGCCAGGAGCTTTCCAGCTCATCCAGAAAAACCTCTCCCTTTTCGGTGAGCCTGTAGTACTTGCGAGGCGGCCCTTGCATAGACTCTATCCATTCGTAACTCAACAAATCATCGTTTTTCAAACGAGTCAGTAACGGGTAAAGTGTCCCTTCCACTACAATCAGCCGGGCTTCTTTCAGTTTCTGGATAATATCCGAAGCATAAGCCGGCTCTTTGTGGAGCAGTAGCATGATGCAATATTCCAGCATGCCTTTGCGCATTTGCGACTTTACATTGTTAACGTCCATAATTCTATGTCTTTTGTATGACACAAATATATGTATTATCTTAGTACCTTGTATTGCAAAGTACCTTATATTTGCATCATTTAACAAATAAGCGTACTTATAGAATAAGACAAGGGATGCATCCGCATATGAAGGGAAAAACGCTATATTTGCACTCACATACTATAAAATACAACTGATATGTTTACTATTAGAAAAGCAACGACCGCAGATTGCAAGCTAATCCATAAGCTCGCCTGGCAGATATTTCCCGAGACTTACAAGGAAATACTCTCCGAAGAACAAACTGAATATATGATGGAGTGGATGTATTCGCCGGAAAACATCCGCAAGCAGATGGAAGAGGAAGGCCATGTGTACTTCATAGCCTATGAGGAGTGTGAAGCGGCAGGATATGTGTCCATGCAACCGCAAGGCGAAGATGTGTTCCACCTGCAAAAGATATATGTACTCCCCTACTATCAGGAAGCGCACTGCGGCAGTTTCTTGTTCCGCGAGGCTATTAAATACATAAAGGAGGTGCATCCTGCCCCCTGCCTGATGAAACTGAACGTAAACCGCAACAACAAAGCGTTACAATTCTATGAACACATGGGAATGAAGAAATTAAGAGAAGTGGATTTCCCGATTGGGAACGGATATTATATGAATGATTATATAATGGGAATTGAGATAAGTTGAAAGTTGAAAGTTGAAAGTTACCATGCGGCATGATAGCGCAGCCTAACTTTCAACTTTCAACTCTCAACCTTCAACTATTTCGTCACTCTTTCCAACCACTTCACCATAGTCAGCATAACACCCATCGACACGATGCAGACGGCAAAGAAGATGGTCCAACATTGCCAGATGGGGAACTTGTTATACATCAGCGGGCTTACCCATAAGAAGAGATTGCCAATAGCTGTTGCACCGAACCACAAACCCTGGCATAAACCTTGTATATGCTTAGGAGCTACTTTGGAAACGAAGGAAAGACCCAGCGGCGAAATGAAGAGTTCAGCTACAGTCAAGAAGAAGTAGATGACAATCAGTACCCACGGTCCGGCTTTCCAGCCTGCCTTTGCAGAGTCGGCCAACGCCTTGAACTCAGTACCTGAAGGATAGCCTTGCAAAGCCGAGTAAATGGCAAGGAACAAGAAAGCGAGTCCCGCAATACCCATACCGATAGCAATCTTCTTAGGAGTGGAAATCTCTTTGCCACGACGAATGTACGCGCCAAAGAAGAGCATGATAAGCGGAGTAAGTACTATGACGAAGAACGGATTTACAGCCTGCCAGATTTCTGGTGCAATACTGTCGGTAACGACAAAGTCGCGGGCAAAGAGGGAAAGCGACTGTCCATTCTGATGGAATGAGAACCAGAAGAAAATCACGATACCCAACACGGCAAACAGTGCATACAAACGTTGTTTGATTTCCTTTGCCATCGCTGCTTTCTCTTCATTAATATAGGTCACAGTCTCCTGTTTTTCCTTCTTACCCGGAGTCGGGAATACCTTTCTGTTGATAACAAAAATCACAAGAGAAATAAGCATAGCCACCACCGAAGCGATGAACGAATAGTGAATGCCGGTGTTGAATACATCGAGATATTGCGTACAGAACGGCATCAGGTCGTTGGTAACCGTACCACCTACTTTAGTTACCAGCTCGGTAAGATTGAAAAGATGATCGGACGCCATTTTTCCACCTTCATTGATGTACTGGTGACACAATGCGGGCAGGTCGGCATTGTATGCCAAGGCATGAGCCTTCAACCACCATTCCCTAAGCAAAGGAGCGACAAACGGCGCAATCAATCCGCCGATATTGACGAATACATAGAATATCTGGAAACCGGAGTCACGACGGCTCTTTGCCAATTTCACAGCTTCCGGTCCGTTCTTCTCAGCATCCTTCTCAAAGTTGTCGTACATCTGACCTACAATGGCTTGCAAGCTTCCTTTGAAAAGACCGTTGCCGAAAGCGATGAAAAACAAAGCGACACAAGTCAAAGGAAGCAGCCAACTAACATTATTGGTAGTAGCCAAGACGGGGATGGACAATATGACATAGCCCAACGACATCACTATCAATCCCGACATGATAGTTCCTTTATAATTCTGTGTCTTATCGGCAATAATACCACCTACCAGACTCAACACATAGATGCCACAATAGAAAACCGAATAGATGATGGAACTGGTTTCGTCGCTCAGGCCAAACTTGGAGCAGAGGAATAGAACCAGCACGGCATTCATAATGTAGTAGCCGAATCGTTCGCCCATGTTAGAGATGGCGGCGGCCATCAGACCTTAGGATGATTTTTAAACATAGAAATAAGTTTTGATTATTAGTAATTAGATTGATTAATTCATATTTTTTGCAAATATATACTTTTCACCGAGATATTCCGTAAAAAAGAGAATATCTCGGCAAAAATAGGCGTTATTCATTGAAAAGTACGCATACTTCGGCGCGTACTTCCTTTATCAAATCTTCCGGATTGAGTTTGAGTTGAAGTCCGCGCTGTCCGGCACTGATATAGATGTAGGGGAATTGCAGGCAGGTTTCGTGGATGTAGGTGGGGAAAGCCTTTTTCATGCCGATAGGCGAACAGCCGCCACGAATGTAACCCGTCAGGGGCAGGAGTTCTTTCATCGGGATGAGGTTACATTTCTTGTTGCCGGAAACCTTTGCGGCCAGTTTCAAATCGACTTCATGTTCGCCGGGGATGACACAGACAAAATACCCGTTCTTATCGCCATGAAGTATCAGAGTTTTGAAGACCTGTTCAATGTTTTCTCCCAAGTTGGCAGCAACATGAATGGCGCTCAGGTCATTCTCGTCCACTTCGTAAGGTATGAGTTCGTAGGCAATCTTAGCTTTATCCAAAAGCCTTGCAACATTCGTTTTATTAATTTTCATATCTACTAAGTCTTTAGTTAAAACGCAGATTAACGCAGATTTTCGCAAAGAATACGGTTGCAATATAGCGCAGCTTTATACTCTGCGAAAATCTGCGTTAATCTGCGTTTTGATAATTATCCTTTCATATTCAATTCCTCGCGCAGGAACTTCGGAGTATAACCTTTCTTACTCTTCGCCACCTCTTCGGGTGTGCCGAACGAGAGAAGCTCTCCCCCGCCCTTTCCGCCTTCGGGGCCCATGTCGATAATATAATCCGCCATTTTGATGACATCGAGGTTATGCTCGATGACGATAACAGTATTTCCTTTGTCAACCAGCTTATTGAGTACACCCATCAGCACGCGGATGTCTTCAAAGTGCAGCCCGGTGGTAGGTTCGTCGAGGATGTAAAGGGTCTTGCCCGTATCCCGTTTAGAGAGTTCGGTAGCCAACTTCACACGTTGGCTCTCGCCACCGGAAAGCGTGGTTGAAGACTGTCCTAGCTTGATATAACCCAGACCTACTTCCTGAATTACCTTAATCTTATTCAAGACTTGCGGCACGTTCTCAAAGAATTCTACGGCACGGTTGATTGTCATATCCAGCACATCGGCAATGGACTTGCCTTTAAAACGTACTTCGAGCGTCTCACGGTTATAACGTTTGCCGTGGCATACCTCACAAGGCACATATACATCGGGGAGGAAGTTCATTTCAATCGTCTTGTAACCGTTGCCCTGACAAGCCTCGCAGCGTCCGCCGCTGACATTGAAAGAGAAACGCCCCGCCTTGTAGCCGCGTATCTTGGCTTCGGGCAGACCGACAAACAGATTACGAATATCGGAAAAGACTCCCGTATAAGTAGCCGGATTGGAACGTGGCGTCCGTCCCAAGGGCGACTGGTCTACATTCACCACCTTATCCACATACTCCAGTCCTTCGATACTGTCATACTCCAAAGGATCTTGCAGAGAACGGCAGAACTTCTGTGAAAGAATAGGTTGGAGCGTTTCATTAATCAACGTAGACTTGCCGCTACCCGACACGCCCGTCACACAAATCAGCTTGCCAAGCGGAAACTCCACATCTACATTCTTAAGGTTATTACCCTTCGCACCGCGCAGCCAAAGGCTATGCCCGTTGCCTTTGCGACGTTTGGCGGATACTTCGATAGCACGTTCGCCATTCAAGTATTGGGAAGTCAGCGTATGCGTCTGTAGCATTTCCTGGGGCGTACCGGCAAAGACTACTTCACCACCCAGGCGTCCCGCTTTCGGTCCCATGTCGATGACGTAGTCGGCAGCAAGCATCATACCTTTATCATGCTCCACCACAATAACAGAGTTACCCATATCGCGCAGTTCTTTCAGAGAATGGATAAGCCGCTGATTGTCTCGCTGATGCAGACCGATACTCGGCTCATCGAGGATGTAAAGCACGTTCACCAACTGCGAACCGATTTGCGTAGCCAGACGGATGCGCTGGCTTTCGCCACCGGAAAGGCTGACCGCACTGCGATTAAGAGACAGATAGTCCAGTCCGACATCCAGCAGGAACTTGAGGCGCGTGCGGATTTCTTTCAATATCTCGACGGCAATCTGCTGTTGCTTGCTGCTGAGGTACGGGTCTACGTGCTGCAACCAGTCGTAAAGCTCGTTGATGTCCATATTGGCAAGCTCATTGATGTTCTTGTCATGGATGCGGTAGGCCAATGCCTCCTTATTCAGTTTGGCACCGTGACATTCGGGGCACACGGCAGTCTTTGCAAACTGTTCCGCCCACTTCTGCGCCGCGGCAGAAGCATCTTTCTCCTGTAGCATCTGGATGTACTTCACCACTCCTTCAAAAGTTACGAAGTAGTCGGAAGAAGTTCCTATCAACGTACTTTTTATCTTGATGCGTTCGTCCGAACCGTAAAGTATCTCATCAATGGCATCGTCCGGCAACTCCTTGACGGGAGTTTTCAACGTAGCCTCATATTTCTCCAGCAACGCGGTTATCTGCCAGAATATCATACTGTTCTTTGACTTTCCCAAAGGAATAATCGCTCCTTCGGCAATGGAAAGTTCGCGGTCGGGAATTACCTTATCTATATCAATCTGACTGACTACGCCCAGTCCTTTACACTTGGGACATGCCCCCTGCGGAGAGTTGAAAGAGAAGTTATGCGGAGCCGGTTCGCGATAGGACAATCCGGTGACGGGGTCCATCAGGCGCTTACTGTAATGGCGCACGCTCTCACTCTGGGCATCGAGCACCATCAGCAATCCGTCGCCCTGACGCATCGCGGTAGCGACACTGTTTTTCAGGCGGACATCATCCTTATCCGTTACCACCAGTTTGTCAATCACCACTTCCACATCATGGTTCTTGTAGCGGTCGAGCTTCATGCCCGGCAAAGCCTCGCGCACCTCACCGTCTACGCGAACATGCAGATAGCCCTTCTTGCGCACCTGCTCGAACAATTCCTTATAATGTCCCTTGCGGCTACGTACCAACGGAGCAAGAATGCAAATTCGCTTTCCTTTGTAATCTTCGAGGATAAGGTCGAGAATTTGCTCTTCGGTATACTTCACCATCTTCTCGCCCGAGAGATAGGAATAAACCTCTCCCGCACGGGCATAGAGCAGGCGGAGATAATCGTACACCTCCGTCGTTGTGCCCACCGTAGAACGGGGATTTTTATTCGTCGTCTTCTGCTCGATGGAGATAACGGGACTCAATCCGGTAATCTTGTCCACATCGGGACGCTCCAGATTGCCCAAGAAGTTGCGGGCATAAGCGGAGAAAGTTTCAATGTAGCGGCGCTGGCCTTCGGCAAATATCGTATCGAAAGCGAGGGAAGATTTGCCGCTTCCGCTTAATCCGGTGATGACCGTCAGACTGTTACGGGGTATTTCTGCATCTATATTTTTGAGGTTGTGCACACGTGCACCATACACGTTGATGTATTCGGTTTCTTCTTGCATATTTTATTGAGTTATGAGTTATAAGTTATGAGTTATTTGTTTGTAATAGAGCCCTTTTATCGTGCCGCGGAAATATCGGCAAATAACTTATAACTCAATAACTCATAACTGTCGCGCAAAGCGCGACACTATCTTCCAGCAAAAGTAACGGTTTCCATGCGAATATCATTCGAAAACATGTATTTTTCAGTTTTGAAATGGACAATATTATTTCTTAACGCAATCCTTTGGTTAAAATAGCGCAATATTGCTAACTTTGCGGCTACTTTGGGAATATTGTAAACATAAACCAACGATTACTGAATGAAAACGATTAACCGTATTTTCTGTACCTTGCTACTTGCCGGCGCATGCAGTCTGGGTATAACCAACGCACAAGAAAATCAGTCTTATTTTCTACACACCATCGAGAAGGGGCAAAGCCTCTATTCCATTGCCAGCATGTACGGCGTCAGCCAGGCCGATATAGTGAAACTAAATCCGGGGAGTGACGACAAGATATACGTAGGACGCACGTTGCGCATTCCGCGTGCCGCATTCACACCGCAGAAGGAGACGTTTCACACCATCGAAGCGGGCGAAACTCTCTACCGGCTTACCGTGAAGTACAACCTGTCCGCCAAAACCCTTTGCGATGCCAATCCCGGACTGAGTGCCGAGAACTTCCGCATCGGACAAGTCATCCGGATACCTTCTGCCGAAGAAGCCGGCGAAGCGGGTGCAGCAGATGCATCACAGACCACTACGACACAGACGTATGCCGTGCAGGGAACCGTGCAATCGCGCTGCCGCGACATGCACAAAGTGAAACGGAAAGAAACCGTATTCAGCATCAGCCGCGAATACGGCATTTCAGAAGACGAACTGATAGCCGCCAATCCTGAACTGAAAGGTGAAAACAAGATAAGGAGAGGTTCGTTCCTCTGCATCCCCTACCCGTCCTCGAAGACACAGCAAGCCAACAAACGGCCGCAGACTATTCCGACCGACAGCGAGTTGTTCAGCGAGAACGAAAAGGTAAACGAACGCATCGGCACTATCAAAGCCGCCGTCATCCTTCCCTTCCTGCCCGACGGAGCTTCCAAAAGCGAATCGGCTATGGTGGAATACTACGAAGGGTTCCTCATGGCAGTGGATAGCCTGAAACGTACCGACACATCCATCGACCTCTATACTTACAATTCCGGTCCGGCCACCGCCTCCTCCCTCAATGCCATCCTCAGCAAGAGCGAGATGAAGGACATGGACATCATCTTCGGCCCGCTGCACCAGCAGCACATCCAGCCGCTTGCCGACTTTGCCGATAAGCATGACATCCGCCTGGTGATACCGTTTACTTCGAAAGACAACACGGTATTCCGCAATCCGTCAGTTTATCAAATCAATACTCCGCAGTCTTATCTTTATTCGGAGGTTTACGACCACTTTGTCCGCCAGTTCCCCAATGCCAATGTTATCTTTATCGAGGCAAGTCAGGACACGAAGGACAAAGCGGACTTCATCAAAGGACTAAAAGACGAACTGCGCAATCGTTCCATTCCGATGCAAAGCCTGAAAGAAGATGCCTCCGTAGCATCCCTGAAAGCTGCGTTGCGCGACGACCGGGAGAATATCTTCATCCCGACCTCCGAAAGCAACATTACGCTGATAAAGATACTTCCGTCACTGACCCTGCTGGTACGCGAAAAGCCGGAAAGCAATATCCATCTGTTCGGTTATCCGAAATGGCAGACTTATACGAAAGACCACCTCGAAGCGTTCTTCGAACTGGATACGTATTTCTATTCATCCTTCTACACCAACAACCTGCTGCCTGCCGCCGTCAGCTTCACCAAGAATTATCGCCGGTGGTATGGCAAGGATATGGACGACCACTATCCGAAGTTCGGTATGCTGGGCTTCGACACCGGATACTTCTTCCTTAAAGGTTTGTCCAGATATGGTTCGGAGTTTGAAAAGAATATAGACCGGATGGACTTGGTGCCCATACAGACAGGTTTCAAGTTTCAGCGCGTAAACAACTGGGGCGGATTTATCAACCGGAAAGTGTTCTTCGTGAATTTCACCAAGAACTTCGAGCTGGTTAAACTTGATTTCGATTAATTATTGAACCGCAGATTAACGCAGATTTTCGCAGAGAATATTTATAGCGTAGTCTTATGCTTTGCGAAAATCTGCGTTAATCTGCGGTTCAATAAACTCTCAATTAATTCATAATGAAGATGAAACTGAAAACAATTATAGGAACCGCATTCATAGTGAGTGCATGTACTCTTCCGGCAAGCGCACAGGTAGGCGAGCAACGCCACAACTTTTCCGTAGGCGTCAACGGGGGTATCAATCTCAATAGCGTGAGTTTCTCGCCCCGGGTCCGCCAGAAGAACCTGATGGGAATTAACGGCGGAGTAACCGCCCGCTATATTCCCGAGAAATACTTCAGCATGATATGCGGCGCACAGATTGAACTGAACTTCTCGCAGCACGGTTGGGACGAATTTTATGAAGACTACCCTGCCCTGCAATACACCCGCAAGATGAATTATGCGGAAATCCCTTTCCTGGCGCATCTGGCGTTCGGTAAAGACCGGGGATTACAGTTTTTCATTCATGCCGGCCCGCAAATAGGCTTCTTCCTCGGCGACAGCCGTTCGATAAGCGGCAATTGGGGCGATTATAAAGGATTTACAGTAGAGCAGCACGACAAAGCCGTAGAGAATAAGTTCGATTACGGTATTACCGGCGGAGCCGGCGTGGAGCTTCGCACCAAAGCAGGCAACTTTCTGGTAGAAGGGAGATATTACTACGCCCTGTCCGACTTTTACGGCAGCACCAAGAGAGATTACTTTTCCCGTTCTGCGCATGGGGTAATAACCGCCAAGATTACCTACCTGTTCGACCTCAAGAAATAACATCCTACCCTATAAAAAAACAGATGATGCGTTTGTATCAAACGCATCATCTGTTTTATATAAACGCATCATCTATTCGGGGCAAACACATCATCTGTTTTCACAGAACGCATCATGCGTTTCGCGTCCCCGGATACTGCTTTATCTCAATCTGTCCGCTGCCTTCACCATCACTTCATCGCGATAGATGGTGCGGAAAGCCAAATAGTTTAAAATGATACATACAGCCGGAAGGCATAAAGCCCATCCCAACCGTAAGCTCATCACTTCCAAATCATTCTTCAACATAAGCATGAATACGACGAAAGCTATGTAATAACCTATCAGCAATAGGCTGCTGAATATCGTCATTCGTACTTGCAACATGCGGTTACGGAACAGGAAAATGGTGCAGAAAGCAATAATCGCACTCAGCAACAGAATTCCGAACAAACCCCATGTGGAGTGTAAAACACCGTCGGCCATTGTCATGCCCAACGGTTTGAATACATAAGCCGTCACTCCATCCAAACCGATAAACTCCCCTACCGGCAAGCAAGCAGCCAACACCAGCAGGACAGTCACCAATAACAAATAAACGGATTGAATACGTTGTATCATTACTGCAATTTTTCTTTTTCTTTAGCCGGGTTACGATAGTACACCTTACCTTCGATATACTCCTGAGTAGCAATCAATGTCGGCTTCGGCAGCTTCTCGTAATAGCGTGAAATTTCAATCTGTTCGCGGTTCTCGAATACTTCTTCCAGATTATCATTGCAAGAAGCAAACTCGGCCAGTTTCTTGGAAAGATCGCTCTTGGTTTCAACGCTGATTTGGTTGGCACGCTTACCAATAATCGCTACAGTTTCATATACATTACCGGTATCCTCACACAATTCCATCATATCACGGGTAACCGTAGTAGTAGGGGCATTTGACTTTCTGTAATCCATAAATTTCTATCTGATTTAATTATACTCTATTGATATTCTCTGTTTCTCAGTCTTTCAAAATCTTTTGTGACTCTTTGAAGATGCGCTCGGCATCTTTCATATACTTGCTTTCGGGGAACTCGTTCTTGAAAGCATAATATTCGTCTACCGTTTCACGATAACGGTCGGCACGCTTGTCCTCTACGCTATAGATAGCCATTTCGTACTTGGCACGCAGAATAAGGATGGAAAGATCTTCGCGCATGTTGGTGTACGGATAATCTTTCAGTGCATTCTGTGCGGTAATGACACAAGACTCATAGTTGTTGCCCAGATAGTTACCCATATTGTAGTACAACTTGGCAGAAAGGTATTCTTTCATCACCAGTTTGTCCTGCAAGGTGAATATCATGCTTTGAGCTTCATCCTTCTTGGCGCTCTGGGGGAAGTATTCGAGGAACATCTGCAACTGCTGAATGGCGCTGTAGGTTCCGGACTGGTCGAGACGGGGTTCGGGAGTATCCAGATACAATGCTTTTCCGGCGTGGAAACGTGCCAGTTCGGTGAACGTGCCACGAGGATATACATTATAATATTGGATAAACGTTTGGGCTGCGGTTTGGTAATCTTTCTGATTATAGTAGCTCATACCCAGTATGTAGAGGGATTCCTCTGCTTTGTCAGTACCTTTCAGAATGGCAATCAATTCGTTCAGCAGGGTAGCAGCACGGTTGTACTGTCCTTTTGCGAAGTAATTCTTTGCCGCTTCATACTTGTATTCGTAATCCGTGCTTTTCAGCAACTTGTTGTATTCTCCACACGAGGAGAGCAGCAGTGCTGCAAGCAGAGTTATTAGGATGTTCTTCTTCATTACTTTTATTCAAATAATGCGCAAAGATAGAAGTTCGTAACGAATAAAGCAACGATACGAGGCTTAATTTTTCAAAAACAAAGACGAACGGGGAGGGATGGACGATGAACGGGGGAGATTTAGTGATTAGTGGGTAGTGATTAGTGATTAATCGCCAATCACTAATCACTATCCACTAATCACTATCAAAGTTTATACAAGTCACTTGCCGCCAGCAGGTCCACTTTCTTTTCCGTCAACACACGGATACAGTTTTCCATATCGTTGGGACGGATAATGACATTGGCAGTTTGGCCGTTGGCGAAGGAGTACATGTATTCGATGAACACGCCTTCATCGGACAGGCAACGGAGCACTTTAGCCAATGAGCCGGGGATGTTGGGGCAACTGATACCGACCACATCGGTTACATTGACGGCAAAGTGATTATCTTTCAAAGCCTTATATGCTTTATCCGGTTCGGATACAATGCCGCGAAGAATACCGAAATCAGCATTCTCGGCTATGCAGAGAGCAGAAAGGTTGACACCTTCTTTAGCAAGAACTTCCGTCACTTCCGTGAGGCGACCGGACTTGTTCTCCAAAAAAATAGAAAGTTGTTTTGCTACCATAATTATCAGGTTTTAGATTTTTCTATTATCAATTACACGTTTCGCTTTTCCCACACTGCGTTCGATGCTGCGCGGCTCTACCAGCCGGACATCCACACCCAGTCCGAGCACACTCTGTAAGCGTCCGGTGAGTTTCTTCTTCAATGCTATCATCTTATTGATTTCATCCGAATAGAATTCCGGACGAACTTCTACCTGCAACTCCATCGTGTCCGTATTATTCTTGCGGTCTACCAACAAGAGATAATGCGGTTCGAACTCCGGCATTTCGAGGATAACAGACTCGATTTGAGTGGGGAACACATTCACACCGCGAATGATAAGCATATCATCACTGCGTCCGAGAATGCGATCCATACGCACCAACGTGCGTCCGCACGGGCATTTATCGTAATGCAGAGCAGTCAAGTCTTTAGTACGATAGCGCAGCAAAGGCATTCCCTCTTTAGTAAGGTGTGTAAACACCAACTCGCCCGTTTCTCCGGCAGCCACCGGTTCAAGGGTATTCGGGTCTACTATTTCCGGGAAGTAATGGTCTTCATTGAGGTGCGTACCGTGCTGACATTCGCACTCATAGCCCACACCCGGGCCGGCTATCTCGCTCAATCCGTAAATATCATAGGCCTTGATGCCCAACTTCGCCTCTATATCCCGGCGCATACTCTCCGTCCACGGTTCCGCACCGAAAGCACCGATTTTCAACTTGAACTCCTCGCGCGGCAGTCCGGAGTCCTTAATGGCATCCGCCAGATAAAGAGCATAAGAAGGCGTACAGCACAGCACCGTCGCACCGAAATCGTGCATCAGCGTGATTTGCTTCTCCGTGTTACCGCTGGATATCGGAATAACGGAAGCGCCGATATTCTCGGCACCCGCATGAGCGCCCAGTCCGCCGGTAAACAAGCCGTAACCGTAGGACACCTGAAACATATCCGCACTGCTCGCACCGTAGGCAGTGAAAGCACGGGACAGACATTCAGCCCAAGCCGAGAGGTCTTTGCGGGTGTACCCCACTACGGTCGGCTTTCCGGTAGTGCCCGAAGAGGCATGGATACGTACTATCTGGCTCATGGGCACGGCACAGAGTCCGAAAGGATAATTGTCCCGAAGGTCGTATTTCGTAGTAAAAGGAAGTTTCACGATGTCGTCGATGCTGTTGATATCATCGGGAGTAATCCCCAGTTCCTGCATCTTCTTGCGGTAGAAAGGAGTATCGTGGTACACGCGCTCCACTGTTTTCTTGAGACGAATGCCCTGAATTTTGCGAAGACTCTCGCGATCCATGCATTCGATGTTTTCATTCCAAATCATGTTTTTCAATGCTATTAATTTAATAACTCGCCGTTATTTGTTTTAAATCGTTGCAAAGTAAATAAAACACTTGATAAATTGCTACATGGAGACTGATTAATTTACATGCAATCCGTTCTCCGCCAAAAATCGTTAAAAGATATAAGAACTATATAACCATATAATCTACTCACCGTATCTTTGAAACATGCAAAAGATACGACTGCTTGAACTGACAATACTGCTTGTGCTGCTGTCCGGTTGTACGGGCAAAACCACGGTTACTCCTGCATTCTATGTATGGAAAAGCAAATTGTCGGCCCAAGATGCGGATGCGTCCTATCTGAACCGTCTGGATGCCAAGAAGTTTTATCTCCGTCTGTTCGATGTAGATGACAAAGGAAACGGCGCCTTGCCCATGGCCGAATACTCTCCCGACTCCTGCACCCTGAACGGTGACATCATTTCCGTGATATTCCTCACCAACCGCACCTTCCTCCGTTGCCCGCCCCACGATATCGACGCATTGGCGGAAAAGTGCATCAAGAAGATGAACGCCCTCTATGCTTCCCGCTTCGGCAGATTGCCGCAAGAGTATCAGTTCGACTGCGACTGGACGGAGAAAACAAAAGAGGCGTACTTCGGTTTCCTTCAATCGGCATCGAGGTTGAAGCCGGAAGCGGCTATCTCCTGCACCATCCGCCTTCACCAGATAAAATACAGCAAGCAGACGGGCATCCCTCCTGTCGGCAAAGGCGTACTGATATATTATGCCACCTCCGAACCCACCGACTTCGACAGCACCAATACGATACTCGATAATAAGGAAGCCTCGCTCTATATCGAACAAGCCCGCACCTATCCGCTGCACTTGGATGTAGCCCTCCCCCTCTACAGTTGGGGGATAGTCAGAAATCCGTTTAGCAAAATCAAACTGATAAACGGAGTGTGCGAAGCGGACGTATCCGCCCGTCCCGAATATTACAAGAAGCTGCGCGAAGGCGTTCATGAAATACTCCAGTCCCACTACCTCCGGGGAATGTGGCTGAACAAAGGATACGAACTGAAAGTTGAGGAAGTAAGCCCCGAAGCACTGCAAGAGGCCGCCGCCACCCTTCAAAAGAAACTGAAACAGGAAGACCGGGAATTAATCTTCCACCATCTGGACGAAGACATCCTCAAGAGATATCCGGCAAGCAATTTACAAGACCTACTAAAAATACTCTCGAAATGAAACAGGCACAACGCTATCTCCTACTCTTTGCCTTGGCACTGATACCTTTCCACTCCCCACTCAACGGTTGCGGTTGGTGGTATGGTGAAGATGAAATCTACTATAACCTCTTCGACCAGCTTCTGCTGACGAACGAAGGCTTACGGCCTTTCCTGCTGACCGGCGAACCGGGTTTCTTCCTGACAGACACGGATATACCCGACGAGAACATCGACGCATGGATGGCCTTCATCGCCAAAGACCGGAAACTGCAAAAGATGGATAGAACGACTGTAAACTGGCTTGTCTACAAAGCCCCTCTCACCCAACTATCGAAGAACGACCCTGCCGGCATCATGCGCACATTTATAAACGGAAATGCAGCGGGCAAGCAGTCCGTCGATTACCTTCAATACGCCAAAACTCTCGAACCCTATGCACAACTGAACTCCGACGCATGGGGATTTGAAAGAGTCCAAGGCCCGACGGAGAATGAGTATCAACAGCTTCTAAGTGAAGGAATACGTCTCTGGAAGTCGTGCGATTATAAAGAACTGAAACTCAGATACGGCTATCAGTTGGTACGCCTTGTCCACTATTCGGGCAACTATGAAGAAGCGTTGTATCTATTCAATCAATATGTAGAACCCGTCAAGCAGGAACACATTATCTATTATTATGCGTTGGAGCAAAAGGCGGGCGCACTCTACAGCCTAAAGAGAAATGCGGAAGCCAACTACCTGTTCTGCCAAGTCTTCGACCACAGCGACAGCCGAAAGGAGACGGCCTACAACAGCATCCGGATACAAGAAGGCGTCGATTGGGACGAAACATACGCATTGTGCAAGACCAATCGGGAGAAAGCCGTTCTCTACGCCGTCAGAGGATACAACACCTTCTCCAACGAAACGGAAGAAATGAGCAACATCTTGCAGGTATGCCCCGACTCTCCTTACCTCAAACTGTTGGCCCTCCGCTACATCAACAAGTTGGAGCGTTCCATTCTCGACCTTCTCTATACAATGGGAGATGCCCATCCTTTTATGGAAGTACCCGCAAAGATACAGGCACAATATGCGGATAATAAGAAACTTATCAACTCAATCCTGGCAAATCCCCAGATAGGCGAAAAGGATTTCTGGACTGCCTATCTGGCACATATGGCCTTTCTGTGCAAGGATTATCAATCAGCCCGAAGCCTGCTCGACGGCCTGAAGACGTCAAACCCTGAATTGTCCAAGCAAATCAGCCGCACTCGTTTCAGCCTTTACCTGACTACCCTCAAAAGACTGGGAACTAAAGAGGAAAAGGAGATTAAGGAATACTTGACAAAAAAGAATATAGACAAGGCGTTCGTCAGCGAAATCGTGGCGCACCTGTACAAGCAGCAGGGAGAATATGGCAAAGCCTATCTGGTGCACAACGACATCAGTAATCTGAGACGGAACCCGGACATTACGATTATCAATTCGCTTATCAGTGAATATGACAAGCATGGCAATTTCTCCGCCTGCATCAGTGCGAGCATCATTAACGAAAGTAATATAGCCGACTTATACGAATTAAAAGGGACTTATTACCTGCGCATGGGCGAGTTGGAGAAAAGCCTCCAATGCTACCAAGTGTCCGACCGCTACATCGAGCAAAGCCCCCTTATCTTCAGCAACGGGTTTAAGCGCTGATTCAATATCCCCGCCGAAAAGGAAATGACAGACCTTATTTATCGACAAAAAGAGTTTTCATTCCTTAATAAGGAACACAGCAAGATGACATTGGTACAATCCTTGCTACGTCTACAGGAAATGGCTAAGGAGAAGAACGAAACGGGAGTTCGTGCCGCCTACCTGCTTGCAAGCTATTATTTCAATATCTCGGCATACGGATATTACAGAGATGTTCCGTTCTATTTCGTAGATAATGGTTTCAGCTATGCCCACTTCGGTACTTCCGTATCGGAGAACAGCGTGCCCGACTTCCGGGAAGCATACAATTATAAAGATTTCGATTGGTATGTGTTATTAACCAACGATGCCGCCAAAGCTCTCCCACTTTACGAATATGTAGCTGAGCATTCTTCCAGTCCGGATTTGCAGGCAAGGGCCTTGTTCATGGCATCATCCTGCGTACGCGACCTCTACCATTACAAGGAAGCCAAGGGAAAGATAGACTCTTATTACTCCGAAATAGCCCGGAAGTACAGCCGTACCGACTTCTATAAAGAAGCAAAGAATGAACGTAAATACTTTGATTATTATATAAAGAATGAATTTTGAACTAACATCCGCCTATAAGCCTACCGGAGACCAACCGGAAGCCATTGCACAACTCACCGAAGGGATACAAGAGGGTATGCCCGCCCAGACTTTACTCGGTGTCACCGGTTCGGGCAAGACCTTTACTATCGCCAATGTCATAGCCAATGTCAACAAGCCCACCTTGATACTGAGCCACAACAAGACACTGGCGGCACAGCTATACAGCGAGTTCAAAGGCTTCTTCCCCAACAATGCCGTGGAGTATTACATATCCTATTATGACTACTACCAGCCCGAAGCCTACCTGCCCTCTTCGGATACCTATATAGAGAAAGACCTCGCCATCAACGACGAGATAGACAAGCTCCGTCTTGCCGCCACCTCCTCCCTGCTCTCCGGACGTAAGGATGTGGTCGTTGTGTCGTCCGTATCGTGCATCTACGGTATGGGAAACCCGGCGGACTTCTACAACAACGTCATCGAAGTGCAGCAAGACAGGAACTTCAGTCGCAACGTATTCCTGCGCCGCCTTGTAGATAGCCTCTATGTCCGCAACGACATCGACCTGAACCGTGGCAGCTTCCGCGTGAAGGGTGATACCGTGGATATCTACCTCGCCTATGCCGACAACCTGCTGCGCATCGTCTTCTGGGGCGACGAAGTAGACAGTATCGAAGAAGTAGACCCCATTAGCGGAGTGACGACTGCCAAGTTCGACGCTTACAAGATTTACCCCGCCAACCTCTTTATGACCACCAAAGAGGCTACCCAGCGCGCCATCCATCAGATAGAGGATGACTTGCACAAACAAGTGCAGTGGTTCGAGAACGAAGGCCGTCCTTTTGAAGCCAAGCGCCTGCAGGAACGTGTCACGTACGATATGGAAATGATACGCGAACTGGGCCACTGCTCGGGCATCGAGAACTACTCGCGATACTTCGACGGACGTGCGCCGGGCACTCGTCCCTATTGTCTGTTGGACTTCTTCCCCGACGACTTCCTGATTGTGATTGACGAGAGCCACGTCAGTGTGCCGCAGATACGTGCCATGTACGGCGGCGACCGCGCCCGCAAGACGAACCTTGTGGAATACGGTTTCCGTCTGCCCGCAGCTATGGACAACCGCCCGTTGAAGTTCGACGAGTTCGAGGCTATGGCGAAACAAGTGATATACGTCAGCGCCACCCCTGCCGACTACGAGTTGATGCAGTCCGAAGGTATCGTTGTGGAGCAGGTCATCCGTCCCACGGGATTGCTGGACCCGATTATAGAAGTCCGCCCCAGCCACAACCAGATAGACGACCTCATGGAAGAGATACAGCTACGCATCGAACGCAACGAACGTACACTGGTAACCACCCTCACTAAGCGCATGGCGGAAGAACTGACGGAATACCTGCTGAACAACAACGTGAAGTGCAACTACATCCACAGCGACGTCGATACGCTGGAACGCGTCAAGATTATGAGCGACCTGCGCGAAGGCGAATACGACGTACTGGTCGGTGTCAACCTCTTGCGCGAAGGGTTGGACTTGCCGGAAGTGTCCCTCGTCGCCATTCTCGATGCCGACAAGGAAGGTTTCCTCCGCTCCCACCGTTCGCTGACGCAGACTGCCGGACGTGCCGCCCGCAACGTGAACGGCATGGTTATCATGTATGCCGACCGCATTACGGACAGCATGCAACTGACTATCGACGAAACCAACCGTCGCCGCGAAAAGCAGTTGAAGTACAACCAAGAGCATGGCATCACCCCGCAGCAAATCAAGAAGGCAAAGACGCTCAACGTATTCGCCACTCCCGAAGGTTCTGCCGAAACCATGTCCGACCGCGACAAATCAGCTCCCCGCCCCTATGTGGAACAGGAAAGCACTGCCGCCGTTGTCGCCGACCCGATTGTGCAGTATATGAGCCGCACACAACTGGAGAAGAGCATCGAACGCACCAAGAAACTCATGCAGGAAGCCGCCAAGAAGCTCGACTTTATCGAGGCTGCTCAATACAGGGACGAGGTGCTGAAAATGGAAGAAATATTAAAAAAATAAGTATTAGGTATTAGGTATTAGCTGCGCCATAATCTGCATAGTTAATACCTAATACTTAATACTTAAATCCTCCCTCTCCTCCTCTCTTTCTCCTTATTCCTATACAACTGGAAATACTTCATCAACGTATCTTCGTTGACGAGGTCTTCCA
>JAJQAY010000147.1:0-54375 GCA_021203515.1 Bacteroides sp.
ATTAGACAAATATTGTCTTTACGGTACATACAAGATTAAAACAGACAATTCCGTTACTGATTATACGGGATATGATCCGGAAGTGAATAGCTTTGCGTTCGAAGGGCTTCGTCCGGGTGTAGATATGAACTCTTATCCAAATCCCCGTTCGTTTGTATTTGGCTTGAATGTTACTTTCTAACTTAAATAAAATTATAAAAACATGAAAAAGATAGCATATTATATATTATCTGTTGTGATTGCCGGAGGCGCTTTATCTTCCTGCTTGGATGAGGATCCAATATACTCTCAAACAGATGCGGTGACCTTCTCTACTGAAAATAATGCAGAAATGGCATTGTTGGGCTGTTATGGATATATGACCTCGACTGATGCTTATGGACAAGCCATGCAGGAGAATCCACTCGTCGGCTCAGGATTCGCATGGGGACAACGAGGTGGAGGTGATGATTTGATGTCATTGCGTTGCAGCCCTACTACCTGGGGGGAATACCTACAGTTTGGAATGGTATGTACAAAGTAATCAATGAAGTGAACTCCTTCTTGGTAAATATGGACAAAAGCCCGTTGAATGAGAAAGTCAAAATACAAAAGTGTGGAGAAGCCAAGTTTCTCAGAGGACTGGCGTACTATAACTTGGTATCTATATTTGGTGATGTACCTTTAAAGGAAACGGCTTCGTCTACAGATGGAATTTCGGCACCGCGCACTCCTAAAGAAGAAGTTTTTGCTTTAATTATTCAAGATATGAAGGATGCTTCCAAGGTAAGTGAAAAATCGGCAACCGGACGTGTAAATGTTTTGGCGGCTAAGGCTTTCCTGGGGAAGGTTTATTACAAAATGGCTTGCTTGGATATTGATACACAAGCCAATTGGCAGAATGCAAAAGAAATGTTCGATGATGTATATAATAATGGCCCTTATGACCTTGAACCTGAATTCGATAAATTATTCGGTGATTTCGTGAATAGCTCTAAGGAATCCATTTTCCAATTGAATTTCTCTGTCGATTCGGAAGTCTGTTACAACCGTGGCAGTAACCGCTTTGCTCCATCTCAATCCACCACCGGTATTGCGTGGGGCACTTTCAAGGCAACTAAAGCAGCTTATGACTTGCATGAAGGTACTTACCCGGGAGATCCCCGTATCGAAGCTACTTTTATGAAGTCTTGGAGAAAACGTAGTGGTAATAATCAGAAGAATCCAATAGCAATGGTGGGTGATGAATTAAGTCCGAATGATTCTACTTATATGTATCCATACATAAAGTATAACCTTGGATATTCTGATGCTGATAATAAGATAGCAGTTGAACCCATGATGAAAAATGGACAGCCGGTATATGATGCTAAAGTGAAAGACAAACAAATTCCTATGGAACATGTTTTGAAGATGCCTTATAACCAATTCCCTGATCCGAAAAATCCGAGTATTGCAGTGCTGGAAGAATATAAATTAACTTCTGGCATAAGAAATGCTGATTTGGCCAAAGTTTTCTCTACGGAAACAGGGCAGGAAAATGGCCGCATTTTGCAAAACTATATGATCAGAACCAGGTGGGAACCGCCAGTCATAAGAACCTGATGGTATACTGCTATGCTGAAATGTTATTGTTGATGGCTGATGTTTACAATGGATTGGGTGATACTCCTAAGGCTGTCGACTTGGCTAACGAAGTGTTAGGACGTGCACGTACTTCCGGTATTTTGCCTGCTGCCCAGCCCGCTGACTGGTCAAAATCCTTGGACCAGGAAACGGTGAGAGAGAAACTGTACTTTGAACGTATTATTGAACTTGCCGGTGAACCGGACCTTTTTGATATGGTTCGCATTCGTGGGGTAAAGTTTTTTAAGAAGGCACTGGAATTACATAATAATCACGAACTGACCAAGGCTTCTGATGCGCAATATCTGAAAGCTGCCAATGTGTGGCATGATCGGGTATTTAACGGAAGTGAAGGTTTAACGGATGATTATGTAAAGATGAACTTGCTGTGGCCCATACCAAGTTCTGAGACATCTGCTAATCCGGGTATTACTAATCAAGATAATAATTTCGGTTATTAAGTTGCATCTTTTTCATAAGTTAATTAGAATTCCCTAGGTGTAGGGTAAGAGTATGTCTCTTACCCTACACTCGTTTCACAATTTAAATTTTTACTTCTATGAACAATTTACAATCAGGATTGCTTTATTCCCTCACAGGTGCCGCCGCCGTGGCATCCTTGACTTCTTGTTCCTCTCAGAAGAAAGCGGAAGGACAGAAACAGTATAACATCGTGTATATCATGACTGACGATCATACAGCCCAGATGATGAGTTGCTATGACCATCGTTATATGGAAACCCCGAATTTGGACCGTATTGCTGCAGACGGAGTACGTTTTACAAATGGTTTTGTTACTAACTCATTGAGCGGACCTAGCCGCGCCTGCATGATTACGGGCAAGCACAGTTGTGCAAATAAATTCTATGACAATACGACTTGTGTGTTCGACGCCTCGCAACAGACCTTCCCTAAGTTGTTGCAAAAAGCCGGTTACGAAACTGCTCTTATAGGTAAATGGTATTTGGAAAGTCTGTCTACCGGTTTCAACTATTGGGAGATTGTTCCCGGACAGGGCGATTATTATAATCCTAATTTTATTACCCAGAACAACGATACGATACAGAAGCATGGTTATGTGACGAACCTTATTACGGACGATGCCATTGACTGGATGGAAAACCGACGCGATAAAGACAAACCCTTCTGCGTCTTAATTCATCATAAAGCTATTCATCGCAACTGGTTGGCGGATACCTGCAATCTTGCACTGTATGAAGACAAGGCATTCCCGCTACCGGACAATTTCTTTGATGATTACGAAGGACGTCCTGCCGCTGCCGCTCAGGAAATGAGTATTGTGAAAGACATGGGCATGATTTATGACCTCAAGATGTTGCGTCCCGACAAGAATTCCCGCCTTAAATCGTTGTACGAGAAATATATCGGCCGTATGGACGAAGGACAACGCGCGGCATGGGATAAGTTCTACGGTCCGATTATCGACGACTTCTATAAGCAAAATCTGAAAGGCAAGGATTTGGCTAGCTGGAAATTCCAGCGGTATATGCGCGATTATATGAAGACAGTGAAGTCGTTGGACGATAATGTGGGTCGTGTACTCGATTACCTGAAAGAGAACAACCTGCTTGATAATACATTAGTGGTTTATACCTCCGACCAAGGCTTCTACATGGGCGAATACGGTTGGTTCGATAAGCGCTTCATGTACGAAGAGTCCATGCATACCCCGCTGATTATGCGTTTGCCGAAAGGTTTCGAGCGTAAGGGAGATATTACGGAAATGGTACAGAATATAGACTATGCGCCCACATTCCTGGAACTTGCAGGCGCACCGGTACCGGAAGATATTCAGGGCGTATCTCTGCTGCCTCTGCTGAAGGGTGAACATCCTGAAAACTGGCGTAAGGCTTTGTACTATCACTTCTATGAATATCCTGCCGAGCGCATGGTGAAGCGTCATTATGGGGTGCGCACCGACCGATATAAACTGATACACTTCTATAATGACATCGATGTATGGGAACTGTACGATTTGCAGAACGATTCTACCGAGATGCACAACATCTATGGCAAGCCGGGTACGGAAGAAGTGACTGCTGAATTGAAAAAACGCTTCTGCAACTGCAAGAGCAGTATAACGACCCGGTACGTTTCGGACCGGATAGAGACAAAGAATAAGTTAATACTACGATCTTATGAAATATTTATTATCCATATTATTGTGCTGGCTGCTTTCCTCTTTAGGCTGCCAGGCTGATAACTTGACTTAACCTGTTTCATTAGTTCCCTGCCCGGCATCGATTGTGCCGGGTACGGGCCACTTTCGTTTCACCGCTAAGACTGTTTTTGCCGTAGAGAACGGAGAACAGGCTGAGACGGTACAGCAGTTTGCAGACCTCTTTACTCATGCTGCCGGATTTACTCCCCGCATAAAGACGGGAAGTAAAAGCGGTGACGTGCGTTTGCTGACGGATGCTGCATTGAAGCCGGAATCTTATCGTCTGGAGATTACGTCGAAAAAAAATAAATGTATATGCGTCCGATGCAGAAGGTTTTTTTTCTATGCGATGCAGAGTATCCGCCAATTATCGCCCGCGGCTATTGAAGAAGGGCAAATGACAAAGGATGTGGCTTGGACAGTTCCGGCACTTGCCATAACGGACAGTCCTCGTTTCGACTATCGGGACTAATGGTCGATGTGGCGCGTTTCTTCACCCCCAAAGAAAATCTGCTGCGCATTATCGATTGTATGGCGATGCTGAAACTGAACAAGTTGCACCTGCATTTGGTAGACGGCAACGGCTGGCGTATTGAAATCAATCGTTATCCGTTACTCACGGAGATAGGTTCGCGCCTGGTAGAACGTCCCGGTCAAGCTTTTTCCGAACGTCATAATGCCCGCCAGGGAGAACCGACTGTGGAAAAAGGTTTCTATACACAAGACGATATTCGCGAAATTGTAGCTTACGCCACGAAGCGCCATATCGAAGTAATTCCCGAAATAGAGATGCCGGCGCACAGCAATGCCGCGTTGGCTTCTTATCCGCTTCTTGCCTGCCCCATAGTGGACAAGTATATCGGCGTGTTGCCCGGTATGGGAGGAAGTAGTGGTGACATCATCTTCTGTGCCAGAAACGACAGCGTATTTACTTTCCTGGAAGGAGTACTGGACGAAGTCATGGAACTGTTTCCTTCAAAGTACATCCACCTCGGTGGAGACGAGGCACGGAAAACGTATTGGGAGGAGTGTCCCCTCTGCCGGGCGCGTATGAAAGCGGAAGGTTTGGGAGATACCGAAGCATTGCAAGGTTATTTCATGGCACGCGTGTCCCGCTATGTGCAAAGCAAGGGGCGTGAAGTGATGGGTTGGGACGAACTGACCAATACCGACATACCCAAAGATGCTATTATTTTCGGTTGGCGGGGAATGGGTCAGGCAGCCATGAAAGCGGCAAAGCAGGGACATCGTTTCGTGATGGCTCCGGCGCGTGTTATGTATCTTATCCGTTATCAAGGTCCGCAATGGTTCGAGCCGTTGACTTATTTCGGAAATAATACGCTTCAGGATGTATATACTTACGAGCCTTTCCAGAAGGACTGGACACCGGAGGTGAAGAATTTATTGATGGGTGTACAAGTGTGCTTGTGGACGGAATTTTGCAATACCCCCGAAGATGTGGATTATCTGATATTTCCTCGCCTGTCCGCTTTGGCGGAAGTGACTTGGACACAACCTGTCCGTAAGAATTGGCAGTCTTTCCTCAAGGCAATGGACCACTTCAACGACCATATTGCCGCCAAAGGTATTGTCTATGCCCGTTCCATGTATAATATTCAGCATACGGTAACCCCTGTCAACGGTAGTTTGCAGGTAAAGTTGGAATGTATCCGTCCGGACGTACAGATACGATATACTACCGACGATACGGAGCCTACAGCACAATCAACGTTATATACGAAACCTTTACAACTTAAATCGGCGCAAACGGTGAAAGCGGTGACTTTTGCCGGAGACAAGCAGATGGGGAAAGTGCTTGTGTTACCTATAGGGTGGAACAAGGCTACGGCGAAGCCTATCTTGGGCGCTAATCCCGAGGGTCTGAAGCTATTGGTCAACAGTGTGCGCGGCAGCCTTAAAAATTCAGACTTCGAGTGGTGCAGCTGGACGAAAAGTGATACTATCACTTTCACAGTTGATTTACAGAAGAAAGAAATGCTTCACTCCCTGACTCTCGGATGTATCACCGTATATGGTGTGGCCATACATAGACCTGCATACATACAAGTGGCTGTTTCCGACGACAATCGTATTTTCAGGCAGGTAGGGGAAATGCATTATACATCGGAGGAAATCTTTCGTGAGGGTGCGTTTGTGGACAACTGCCTGTTCCCTTTGAATGTGGAGGCGCGTTATGTGCGGGTTACTGCCAACGGCATCGGCGTTTGTCCTGCTACCCATGTTCGTCCGGGACAAGAGGCTAGGATTAATCTAGACGAGCTGATTATAGAATAAAGAATTGTAAACATTTAAACTAGAATATCCATGAACAACCGATTTAAACAGATTTTAGGATTCCCCGTCCTTTTATTCCTGACTATGCAACTTGCAGCGCAGGAGCAACCGGAATGGCAGAGCCAGTATGCACTGGGAGTGAACAAACTCGCTCCTCATACCTGCGTATGGCCCTATGATGACGCTTCCGGTATTGAGCAACCGGGCGGTTACGAACAGTCGTCCTATTATAAGAGCTTGAACGGCAAGCGGAAATTCCATTGGGTGAAAAACCCGAACAAACGTCCGAAAGATTTTTATAAGCCTTCTTTCTATACCGGAGGTTGGGCAGACATCAATGTGCCCGGCAATTGGGAACGTCAAGGCTATGGTACGGCTATCTATGTGAATGAGACGTACGAGTTCGACGACAAGATGTTCCATTTCAAGAAAAAACCCCCCCGTTGGTTCCTTATGAAGAAAATGAAGTAGGTTCGTATCGTCGCACATTTACGGTGCCTGCTTCCTGGAAAGATCGCCGGGTAGTGCTTTGCTGCGAAGGTGTCATTTCCTTCTATTACGTATGGGTGAACGGGAAGTTCGTGGGATATAACCAAGGTTCCAAGACTCCTGCCGAATGGGACATCACCGACAAGTTGGAAGACGGAGAGAACACGGTGGCGCTTGAAGTGTATCGCTGGAGTGCGGGGTCTTATCTGGAGTGCCAGGACATGTGGCGCTTGAGTGGTATTGAACGGGATGTGTATCTCTACAGTACGCCTCGTTCATATATTGCAGATTATAAGGTGCCCTCTTCTTTGGAGAAGACAAATTATAAGGATGGCATCTTTGGATTGGACGTAACGGTGGAAGGTGCTTCGACTGACGGTTTATCCCTCGCTTATATTTTGAAAGACTCGGAGGATAAAATTATTTCCTCGGAGGATATTCCCGTTAAGTCGCAGGGAACGGGCAATAGCCTTACTTTCTCCCAAAAACAACTCTCTGGCATAAAAGCCTGGAGCGCGGAGCATCCTAATCTGTACACGCTGATACTTGAATTGAAAGACGCAAACGGCAAAGTAACGGAAATCACCGGTTGCAAAGTCGGCTTCCGTACTTCGGAAATCAAGGACGGGCGTTTCTGCATCAACGGAATACCGATATTGGTGAAAGGAACGAACCGCCACGAACATTCTCAATTGGGGCGCACCGTCAGCAAGGAACTCATGGAGCAGGATATTCGCCTGATGAAGCAACATAACATCAATATGGTGCGCAATTCGCATTATCCCACTCATCCTTACTGGTATCAGCTTTGCGACCGTTATGGTTTGTACATGATTGATGAGGCGAATATCGAATCGCACGGCATGGGATACGGACCCGCTTCGTTGGCAAAAGATACGACTTGGCTACCCGCACACATGGATCGCACGCATCGTATGTATGAGCGTTCCAAAAATCATCCTGCTATTGTAATCTGGCCGTTGGGCAACGAAGCCGGAAACGGGGTGAACTTCGAGCGTACCTACGATTGGCTGAAGTCGGTAGAAGATAGCCGCCCGGTGCAGTACGAGCGTGCCGAACAGAATTATAATACAGATATCTACTGCCGTATGCACCGCAGTGTGGATGAAATCAAGGCATACCTGGCTACTCCGGGTATCTACCGCCCTTTTATCCTCTGTGAATATCTGCACGCTATGGGCAACAGTTGTGGCGGCATGAAGGAATATTGGGATGTATTCGAGAATAATCCGATGGCGCAGGGCGGTTGTATCTGGGACTGGGTAGACCAGTCGTTCCGCGAGATAGATAAAGACGGTAAGTGGCATTGGAGCTATGGCGGTGATTACGGGCCGAAGGATGTTCCGAGTTTCGGCAACTTCTGTTGCAACGGACTGGTGAGTGCCGACCGAGTTCCTCATCCGCACTTGCTTGAAGTGAAGAAAAACTATCAGAACATCAAGGCGACTTTGGTAAATCCGAAGAATTTGACCGTACGTATCAAGAATTGGTTCGACTTCTCCAACCTGAACGAATATGACTTGCATTGGAACGTGACGGCGGATGACGGAGCAGTGTTGGCAGAAGGTACGAAGGAGGTATCCTGTCTACCTCACGAAACTGTGGAGGTGGCACTGGGTGCTGTCAAGTTGCCCGGCACGATACGCGAAGCCTATCTGAACCTGAGTTGGACATGCAAGACATCTTCTCCTATGGTAGATACCACTTGGGAGGTAGCTTATGACCAGTTCGTGCTTCCTGCCACCGGAAAAGTCAAGGCATATTTGCCAAAGAAGGCATCGGGTGCGGTAGAGTTTAAGGTAGACGAACAGACAGGTGCGTTGCGGTCGCTGACGTTGGACGGCAAGGAACTGTTGGCATCGCCGGTTACGTTGAGTCTGTTCCGCCCCGCCACGGATAATGATAGCCGCGACCGTACTGCTGCCCGCCTATGGCGCAAAGCAGGGCTGGATAATCCGGTGCAGAAAGTGGTATCTTTAAAGAAAAGCAAGAATGCCGCCACTGCCATTGTAGAATTGCTGAATACTGCCGGACAAAAGATAGGTGACGCTACTTTTATTTATTCATCGGTACGCAACGGTGGCGTGAAGATACAGACTACCTTCGCTCCCGATACTGCCGTGGTCAAGTCTATGGCACGCCTTGGGCTGACCTTTGAAATGGATGATACTTATGGCAATATCTCTTATCTCGGACGGGGTGACAACGAAACTTATTCCGACCGGAAGCAGTCGGGCAAGATAGGACTGTATCATACGAGTGCCGAGCGCATGTTCCATTACTACGTTCAGCCGCAGGCTACGGGCAATCGTACGGACGCGCGCTGGATGAAGTTGACAAATGACGTTGATGGTAGACTGTTTGTTGATTCGAGTCGTCTGTTCCAGTTTAGCGTTTCTCCCTTTGCGGACGAGAACGTGGAACAAGCTACCCACATCAACGAACTGGAGCGGAATGGCAGGGTAACTGTTCATCTTGATGCTGTTCAGTCGGGAGTGGGCACCGCCACTTGCGGACCGCCGACATTGCCGCCGTATCTTGTTCCGTTGGATACACAATCTTTTGATTTTATCATTTATCCTGCTAAGTAATTGATTTTTAATGTTAACTTTGTACGGAAATCTCACTTGGTAAAATAACTCAGATATGATGAAACGATTAACTTTATCTCTTATTCTACTCTTGGGTACTCTCTATGGAATACAGGCACAAGAAACCTATTATGAAAAGCATGTAGCCTTTCCTGCGGATGCCACTGCCGCACAGAAATTGGATATGGCTGCCCGTCTGGTTCCTACTCCGCAACAGTTGGAATGGCAACAAATGGAACTCACTGCATTCCTGCACTTCGGTATAAATACCTTTACAGGACGGGAGTGGGGAGAAGGTACGGAAGACCCTGCTATCTTCAATCCTACGGAGTTGGATTGTGAACAATGGGTACGAGCCCTTAAAGAAGGCGGTTTCAAAATGGCTATTATCACGGCTAAGCATCACGACGGTTTCTGCCTGTGGCCTACAAAGACCACCAAACACTCGGTGGCCTCCAGCCCTTGGCGTGATGGTAAGGGAGATGTGGTGCGCGAACTTCGGAATGCCTGCGATAAGTACGGGCTTAAGTTTGGCGTTTATCTTTCTCCGTGGGACCGTAATGCAGCTTGTTATGGCGACTCTCCCGCCTATAATCAGTTCTTTATCGAACAACTCACCGAACTGTTGACCAACTACGGCGAAGTGCACGAAGTATGGTTCGATGGTGCCAATGGCGAAGGCCCTAACGGCAAGAAGCAAATTTATGATTGGGATGCTATCCTGAAAACCATCCGTCGCCTCCAGCCCAAGGCCGTAACTGCCATCATGGGCGATGATGTTCGCTGGGTGGGCAACGAAAAAGGTATCGGACGTGAAACCGAATGGAGCGCTACCGTATTGCCTCCCGGATGCTATTCCCGTTCGGGGGAAGTAAATAAAGAACTGGGCATTGGCAATATGTCAAAAGACCTTGGCGGACGTGAAGTCTTGGCGCGTGCCAACGAGCTCTTCTGGTATCCGTCTGAAGTCGACGTATCTATTCGTCCGGGATGGTTCTATCATGCTGCACAGGACAAGGAAGTCAAGTCGTTGGTGCATTTGACAAATATCTATTTCCAATCCGTAGGCTACAACTCCGTGTTGTTGCTCAATATTCCGCCGGATAAGCGCGGATTAATTCATGAGAATGACGTAGAGCGGTTGAAGGAACTCTCCACTTACTTGAAGAAGACTTTCTCCGTGAATCGTTTGTTGAAAGGCGATATGCCTTGGCAAGCCGTGTCGGGTGATGTCAAGGAGTATGAGTTACAGAAGAACTCTTTGATAAATACATTCCTTATCCAGGAAGATATTGCCAAGGGACAACGCATAGAAGCTTTTACGGTGGAAGCGTTGACTGCCGACGGTTGGACAACAGTAGGCGAGGGGACGACCGTAGGCTATAAGCGACTGTTCCGTTTCCCGGCAGTGGAAGCTACTCGGTTGCGGGTTACGATAAAGTCTTGCCGCCTACAGGCAAATATTTTGTCCGTTGGCGCTTACTATGCTGCACCTCTGCAAGAGAAAGAAGAAGCACGGGCGTTGAGCGACTTGCCAGTAAATGAATGGAAAACCGTCACTCCGGGAGCAGCCAATGCCATCGACGGAAATCCGGCTACTGCGTGGAGGACTAACAAATTGACGCCGTTGGTAGTAGATATGGGCAAAGCACAGGATATTACAGGTTTCTGTTATGCTCCTGCGACGGGTGATGATAAATCGGGTATCATTTATAAATACCGTTTCTATGTCAGCTTGGACGGCAAGAAGTGGACGGAATGTACCTGTGATGGTGAGTTCAGTAATATCATGCACAATCCGGTGCCTTTCTTTGTCCGTTTCGGACAGAAATACAGGGCACGTTACTTCAAGCTAGAGCCATTGGTCGAAATCAATAATGAAAGCAAGGTGACGGTCGGCGAAGTCGGTATCTTAATCCATTGATTTGATTTTAGGCATTTCTGCTCCGTTATGAGCTTTTTCGTCATGGAGTGCACAGAGCCTCACAGAGTTTTATAGATTAATGCAGATTTAATCTATAAAACTCTGTGAGGCTCTGTGCACTCTGTGGTGATTGTTCTGAAATGAACTTATGCTTAATTCCGTCTTCCCTCAGGGAGAAACGCCCATTACCTCAGAGGGGAACGTCCGTCACCTCAGGGAGGTGGCTCCGTTTACCCCTCGTGGTAACTCCATTTACACTACGAGGTAAAGGCCGTTACACTGCGAGGTAAATGGCGTTACACTACGAGGTAAATGCTTTTACATCCTGAGAAAAATTCCGGTAAATGCAGGGCTCTGATTAATAAGGCTATAGGACGAATGGCCGCACCCGCCGTCGATGGCACATGCCCTCCTCCTTATTTGTCTTATCTGCTAAACAAAATCTTTTAATTCTTGTTGTAGCTTTTGACGCGTAAAGAATATGCGGCTCTTTACGGTTCCTAGCGGCAATCCGAGCTTTTCTGCGATTTCACGGTATTTGAAACCGGAAACGTGCATAGAGAACGGGATTTTATATTCGCGTGGCAATGAATTAACGATGCGATGCATTTCTTTCAAGTCGTATGCACTTTCAGTATTCTCGGAAGCGGTGTCGCGCGGCAGGTTCAGATGATAAAGATTATCAGTCTGGCCTACAAAAGTCTGGTCGCGTACCACTTTGCGATAATTGTTTATAAAGATATTGCGCATGATGGTATATATCCAACCTTTGAAATTAGTATCGGGCATATATTTTTCTTCGTTATCCAAAGCCTTGAGAGAGGTTTCTTGAAGCAAATCATTAGCTTCTTCGCGGTCGGAGGTGAGTTTGTATGCGAAACGTAATAAGTCATCTTGTACTCCGAGTAGGTCCTTTTTAAATGTAATACTATTCATAACGTGCTTTGTTAAATTGGTTACTTGTTCGTTTTGTTTTTGTTGATGCAAGTTTACGGAAATTCCGCCTCTATGATAGGTGGAAATCAGACAAACTTTAGGGAAAAACTATCAATTGATAGTTTTCAGATGCTATTTGACAGATTTTAGGTGCAGTTTTCTATCAATTATTTGCATTTAATTAAAAAAGATGCGTTAATTTTGTGCCATCATTTCATCGTAAGGAGAATGGCTGACGACTCATTATTTTTGATTGACATTGATAAAGTACTTCGGGAAAAAGCTCCGAAGCACGTGAAGTATATTCCTAAATTTGTCGTGTCTTACTTGAAACGTATCGTTCATCAAGAGGAACTGAATGTCTTCCTGACAGAATCGAGAGATAAGGTAGGAGTAGATTTCCTGAAAGCCTGTCTGGAGTTTCTGGATGCCAAGCTTGTGGTGAAAGGTGAAGAAAACCTGCCCAAGGAAGGGCTTTACACTTTTGTCTCCAATCATCCGTTGGGTGGACAGGACGGAGTTGCTTTGGGATATGTGCTGGGGTCTTATTATAACGGAAAGGTGAAGTATATGGTTAATGACCTGCTGATGAACCTGCATGGATTGGCACCGCTTTGCATACCTATTAATAAGACAGGTAAACAGGCAAAAGACTTTCCGAGAATGGTTGAAGCCGGATTTGCATCGGACGACCAACTGATTATGTTCCCCGCCGGATTGTGTTCCCGCCGTCAGCATGGCGTTGTTCGTGATCTTGAATGGAAAAAGGCCTTTATCGTGAAGAGTGTCGAAGCACAGAGGGACGTGGTACCTATCCACTTTGAAGGGCGCAATTCGAACTTTTTTTATAATCTTGCCAACCTTTGCAAAGCGTTGGGTATTAAGTTTAACATAGCCATGCTTTATCTGGCAGACGAAATGTTGAAAAACCGACATAAAACATTTACTATCACCATAGGGAAACCCATTCCTTGGCAGACATTCGATAAATCGAAAACTCCTGCCCAGTGGGCACAATACGTGAGGGAAATCGTGTATAAATTGAAAGTTGAGAATTAATAAGTTATGGAAGATGTTATTGCACCTATAAGCAAAGAATTGCTGAAAGCGGAGTTGACTGAGGATAAGCGTTTGCGCATGACCAATAAGAGTAATAATCAGATTTATATTATTACTGCTCAGGATTCGCCGAATATGATGAAGGAAATCGGACGTCTGCGTGAAATTGCATTTCGTGCTGCAGGTGGAGGAACAGGCTTGTCTATGGATCTCGACGAATACGACGTAATGGAGAACCCTTATAAGCAGTTGATTGTATGGAACCCCGAAGCGGAAGAGATTTTGGGCGGCTATCGCTATATTCTGGGTACGGATGTCCGTTTCGACGAGCATGGTGCGCCGATTTTGGCAACTGCGCACATGTTTAACTTTTCTGAAAAGTTCCTGAAAGAATATCTTCCGACTATAATTGAACTGGGACGCTCTTTCGTGACGCTCGAATATCAGTCTACCCGTCCGAACAGCAAAGGCTTGTTTGCACTGGATAATTTATGGGATGGTTTGGGTGCACTGACGGTGGTTATGCCCAATGTGAAGTACTTCTTTGGAAAAGTAACGATGTATCCCAGCTATATCCGCAAAGGACGCGACATGATTTTGTATTTCCTGAAGAAGCATTTTGAGGATAAAGATAACCTGATTACTCCGATGAAACCTTTGCAACTTGAAGCTGACGAAAAGGAATTGTCGAAGTTGTTCTGCAAGGATACGTTCAAAGAAGACTATAAGATACTGAATTGTGAAATACGTAAATTAGGCTATAATATACCTCCTTTGGTAAATGCTTATATGAATCTGAGTCCGACTATGCGTATGTTCGGCACGGCTATTAACTACGGTTTCGGTGATGTGGAAGAAACCGGTATTCTGATTGCCGTAGACGAGATACTGGCGGGTAAACGTATCCGCCATATCCAGTCTTTCATTGAGAGTGAACCGGAAGCGTGCAATCTAACTTCCGGCGCTAATAAAATCTTTTATCCTAGTGGACGGTGAGACGACATCCGCCTGCTTTGATAGTGTAGGTTTTGCCTTTTACGGTCTTGAATGAAATGGCCTTGTCTCCGTATCTGACAGTACAAGGCGAGCCCGCTTTCGACAAGAGTCTTGCTTCGCTCAAGCGGTTGTCTTTCCATGTAATAGATACATCGAAGTTTCCTTTCGCACAAAGGCCATTGACTGTTCCATCTTTCCAGGCATTTGGCAATGCGGGCAATAACTGGGTAAATCCCATGTGGCTTTGTAATAGCATCTCGGTGATTCCTGCCGTTCCACCGAAGTTTCCGTCAATCTGGAATGGTGCGTGCGTATCCCACAGATTATCCAGCGTACCGTTTTTCAGCAGATTGCCGAATAGCATATAGGCATGATTGCCGTCTTGCAGTCTGGCCCACTGATTTAACTTCCACCCCATGCTCCAGCCGGTTGCTCCGTCTCCTCGATGTTCTAAAACGACTTTGGCCGCTTGAGCCAGCTCAGGTGTTGTTATCGGTGAAAGGGTGTGCTCCGGGTGGAGTCCGAACAGGTGGTTTACGTGACGGTGTTCATCCTTCGGGTCGTCAATGTCTTTCGACCATTCCATCAGTTGCCCGTAACGTCCTATCTTGTAGGGTGCAAGGTGGTCTAATACTTCCTGCCACTATTTCCGTTCTTTCTGGTCTATGTTCAATGTTTTGCTCGCTTCAATGGCATCCAGAAGTATTTCTCTGGCTACGGCGTGCGCAAAGGTGACACCTTCGTCCACCATCCCGTGTTCCGGTGATGTGGAAGGAGCGGCGGTATAAGTTCCGTCCGGTTTATGCCATAGATAGTCCACTGTGAATTGCGCACTGCTCTTAATCAAATCGTAGCCCACCTCTTTCAGGAATTTCTTGTCTCGTGTATAGTCGTAATACTCCCAGATATGTGTTGCCAGCCAGGGGCTTGCCATCGGGTTCAGGTTCCACGCCATATCTTCGCTGGATAGCGGGGCGGTAAATCCAAAGATGTTGGCTGAGATGGAAGCTGTCCAGCCCCGGGCGGCGAAATAGGCTTGTGCGGTTTTCTCACCGGGTTTCACTAATCCCCGGATAAAGTCGATTAATGGCTGGGCACATTCATCGAGATTGGTTGAACAGACCGGCCAGTAATTCATCTGGATGTTGATATTGTTGTGATAATCCACCCGCCACGGGTCGTCCAAGTTGTTGTGCCATAATCCTTGCAGGTTGGCCGGCAGGTTGCCCGGTCGTGAGCTGGCTATAAGCAGATAACGCCCGAATTGGTAGTACAGTTCTTCCAGTCGGTAATCAGGCTGTCCTTGCCGGTAATTAGCCAAACGGCGATAGGTTGGCAGATTGGGACTTGTAATTTCGGGGTTCAAGGTTAACTTAACCCGGTCGAACAAGGCGGTATAATCCGCTTTATGGTTCGCGAGCAGTTTTTCGTATCCTTTTGATAGAGCCTGGTTCATCATGCTCAGGGTGGTTTGTTCCGGATCGTTGCCTACATAGATTTTCGGGTCTTTAAAGTCCGGATCGAAGTTCATCTTATAATCGGTGTCTGCCGTGAGTAGGAATATTACCTTATCGGCACCTTTTATGATTAAACGGTCGTTTAGCGCAGTGGTTGTTCCACCTTCGGCAATGGCCTTGATACGGAAAGCGAATTTCATTCCGTTATTGTCCAATACTCCGGTATAGAGCAGCTCGTTTGCCCCGTCGGCACGCATGTTGCTTTTCGCTTCTGTGTTTGGGCTATAGCTTAATACCAAATTCTGCATACCGGTTTGGTTGGCGGAGAACTCCACGACCATCACACTGTCCGGATAGGAAATGAAATATTTGCGACGGTATTGCACACCGTCCTTGTCAAATTGTACTACAGCCATAGCCGAGTCCAGCGACAAAATACGACGGTAGTTCTTCATCCGTATTTCACTAAGACCGGTTTCAATATAGAGTTCTCCCATAGTAGTGAATGAGCCGAACCGGAATGGAGTTTCATCCCTTTCTTCATAAGCAGCAAGTCCGTTAAAGTTCTTGCTGGTGAGCTGGTGGGCTTTTTGTTGGTCGCCTCGGGTAAATGCTTCCCTGATTTCTTTCAGTATCGAGGCAGACTGTTTGTTCACATTCCAATAGTAATCCGATCCACCGACTGTATTCGGCCCTCCTTTCCAGAGAGTTTTTTCGTTGAGCGTAATTCTTTCGGCAGCAACCGACCCTAGGATATTGGCTCCTAAACTGCCGTTTCCTATCGGCAGTGACCGGTTTTCCCATGAGGGGTCGGGATTGGCCCCTGGCTGCCATTACTACGTAGCCAGATAGCTTGTCCGCTGAGATTGTTAGGGGTATCGAATCAGATAGAAAGCCCTTGTGTATAATCTGTTCCAGTGGCATGTGCCGACGGTAATAAGAATAGGACACTTACAAAAAATGCGTAGAAGTTTTTCATTGTCCTTAGTATTAAATTTAGTTTTATTCGTAGCTTAGCCTTACACGGCCGGCAGACTATTCCCGTTAATCTTCCTGTAGAGGTCGAGTGCAAAAACATCCGTCATTCCGGAGATATAATCCAATACCGCCTGTATCCTCTCGTAGAGTGCGGGCGCTTTTATATTATACTGGCCGGACACCCGGTTGATGAGTAATTGCGAATACGTCTTCTCCGGTGAACGTACAGCCTCAATCATTAGGTCGAGCAGAGTGCTGATGATGCGGAAACCGGCAAGTTCGATGTCCAGCACGTCGCGTGAACGGTAAATCTTCTCCAGGGAAACCTTGGCACAACGCTTGTAAGCAAGGGCAGGTAATTCGGAAATGTGCTTGATGAGGCTACCTTTGAACTCTCCTTCTAAAATCTGTTTCTCATTGTTTAAGAAAGCTTGGGTACATTCTCCGATTAGCAATCCGATGACGCAAGAACGCAGATAGCCTATTTGCTCGTTGACGTCGCTCACTATCTCCAGCGTTTTCCTCATGTGTGCTTTCCTTTCCTCCGAAAAGTACGAGAGAAGTAAGTCCTGCGTTTCTTGTGTGGTTAATATTTTTAGCTTATGAGCATCTTCGAGGTCCATCATCTGATAACAGATGTCGTCCGCCGCTTCCACCAGATAGATCAACGGATGGCGGGCATACTCCAGAGGCGAGTCGTTCAGCTTCTTCATGCCCAGTTCTTCGGCTATGCGGCGGAAACTATTTTCCTCCGTCGTGAAGAACCCGAATTTGGACTTCTCACCTGCAAGGCTCGATGAAAAGGGGTATTTTACGATGCTTGCCAGTGTGGAGTACGTCAGGACAAAGCCACCCTTGCGCCGTCCCTCAAACTGGTGGGTAAGCAGGCGGAATGCATTGGCATTTCCCTCGAAGTGTGTCAGGTCTTCCCATTGTGCGGCGGTCAGTTCTTTTTTCAGTGACATACCTTTTCCCTCGGAGAAGAAGGTAGAAATGGCACGCTCTCCTGAGTGACCGAAAGGAGGATTGCCCAAGTCGTGCGCCAGGCAGGCGGCAGATACGATAGAACCTATTTCGGGTAAATAAGAGTTTTGTAAATCCGGTTGGTCGGCAAGAAGTGCTTTTGCCACATCATTACCTAGGGAACGCCCTACACAAGATACTTCCAAACTATGTGTCAGACGATTATGTACGAAGATGCTGCCGGGCAGGGGAAACACTTGTGTTTTATTCTGCAATCGTCTGAACGGTGCGGAAAAGACAAGACGGTCGTAGTCCCGTTGAAATTCGGAACGGTTCTCGCGCCGTTCTTCATGAAAGGCTTCCAAGCCGAAACGTTTGGCAGAGATGAGGGTATTCCAATCCATAATTTTAATGTGATAAGGTGATAATGTGCTAATGTGATTAATGTGCCAATGTGCTAATTGGCTGCGCTATGTGTATGCTGCGCTATGTGTATGCTATGCTGTCATGCCGCAGGTCATTGGCACATTGGCACATTAATCACATTAGCACATTAGCATATTAATCACATTTAACTGCAAATGTATCATTATTTTGCTTCAAATTCCGTATTTTCGCCCCTTAAATTAAGGAATAGCTTATAACTCATAATTCATAACTTAAAAAATGACTGTTCAAATCATCAATCACTCCAAACATCCGCTGCCTGCTTATGCCACCGAATTATCGGCAGGGATGGATATTCGTGCCAACCTTACGGAACCGGTTTCCTTGGAACCCTTGCAACGCTGTCTCATTCCTACGGGATTGTATATTGCCTTGCCGGCAGGCTTCGAAGCACAAATTCGTCCGCGCAGTGGCTTGGCCATCAAGAAAGGGATTACGGTGTTGAACTCTCCGGGTACTATCGACGCCGATTATCGTGGCGAGATATGTATCATTCTGGTCAATCTCTCTTCCGAGACGTTCGTGATTGAAGACGGAGAGCGCATTGCACAGATGGTGATTGCCCGTCACGAACAAGCCACCTGGCACGAAGTGGAAGTGCTGGACGAGACGGAACGCGGTGCCGGCGGATTTGGACATACTGGAGTTTGATGTGAGATGCGATAATGAAGATACTGAATAAGATAACGATTACCCTGCTATTTGCTGCTGTCTGCTTTGCTTCCTGCGGAACTTCCCGTCCGCAAAGAAAGGCATCGGCAGGGGCTGTTGCCGTGACGCTTACTCCGGAACAACAGCGCAAATACGACTATTTCTTCCTGGAAGCCGCCCGCTTGAAAATCCAGAAAGACTACGATGGAGCCTTCAACCTGCTCCAGCACTGTCTGACTATCAATCCGAATGCTTCGTCGGCTCTGTATGAGTTGGCGCAGTATTACATGTACCTGAAGATGGTTCCGCAAGGACAAGCAGCTTTGGAGAAAGCTGTGGCGAACGACCCGGGCAATTACTGGTACAGCCAGGGATTGGCAAACCTCTATCAGCAGCAAGACAAGATAGACGAGGCGGCCCAGTTGTGGAAAAGCATGTCCGTCCGCTTCCCCGACAAAATGGACCCGCTTTATGCTTTGCTCGACATCTACAACCATCAGGAAGAGTACGACAAGGTGATTGCCACCCTGAACCGACTCGAAGAAAAGACCGGAAAGAACGAGCGGTTGAGTATGGAGAAATTCCGTATTTACCTGCAAATGAAAGACAACAAGAATGCCTTCCGCGAGATAGAGAGCTTGATGGCAGAGTATCCGATGGACGTTCGCTATCAAGTGGTGTTGGGCGACGTTTATATGCAGAACGGCAAGGAAGATGAGGCCTATGCCGTCTACCGGAAAGTGCTGGATGCCGAACCGGACAATGCGATGGCAATGTATTCGCTGGCCTCCTACTATGACGCAACCGGACAGAAAGAACTATACCAGCAGCAACTGGACACCTTGCTGCTCAATAAGAAAGTACCTTCGGAGATGAAGATAAACGTGATGCGCCAGTTCATCGTGCAGAACGAGCAGGACGGCAAAGACAGTACGCGGGTAATCAACCTCTTCAACCGTGTGTTGGAGCAGGAACCGGACGATGCGCAAATACCGATGCTCTATGCCCAATACTTGCTTTCCAAAGGAATGAACAAAGAGGCATTGCCCGTTCTGCGCCAAGTGTTGCAGATAGAGCCCACCAATACGGCGGCACGGATGATGCTGTTGGGCGAAGCCGTTCACAAGGAAGACTACATAGATGTCATCAACCTGTGCGAAGCGGGCATAGAGACAAACCCCGAAATGCTGGAGTTCTACTTCTATCTTGCCATCGCTTATAATCAGGCGGAACGCACGGATGATGTCATATCGACCTGCCGCAAAGCATTGGAGCAAGTCACCGCCAACAGCCGGAAAGAAGTCGTTTCCGATTTCTATTCGACTTTGGGCGATGCTTACCATATGAAGAATTTGTCAAAGGAAACCTATGCCGCCTATGATTCGGCTTTGGTTTACAATCCCTCCAATATCGGTGCTCTCAACAACTACGCCTATTACCTCTCCGTGGAGCGCCGCGACCTCGACAAAGCCGAAGAAATGAGCTATCGAACCGTGAAAGCCGAACCCAACAATTCCACCTATCTGGATACCTACGCCTGGATATTGTTTGAAAAAGGCAATTACGCCGAAGCCCGCCTCTACATTGACGACGCCATGAAGAATGACGATACGAAGAGCGACGTCATCGTGGAGCATTGCGGCGACATTTACTATATGACCGGAGACGTGGACGGTGCTCTGAAATATTGGAAGCAGGCGTTGGAGATGGGCAACAAGTCCAAGACGCTGAAGCAGAAGATACAGAAAAAGAAATATGTAGTTAGTGATTAACGATTAATGATTAGTGATGAAACAAGATAAAACAAATAAGCATAGCCGTATGCATGTCATTCAGATCAAAGCGAAGCAGCTTTTCTCTCTGTATAAATCAATACTTCTCCTGCTTTTATGCGCCGTTTGCCTGGCAGGTTGTAAAACTTCCCGCAAGGCGGAGACTTCCACGTTGCCCAAAGAGACCCGTTACCTCTCCTCCAAGGTGCGCCTGACTGTCCCCACGAAGGATGCCGTCCTCACCGTGAACGGCACCATGAAGCTGATAAGCGGCAACCGCATGCAACTTTCCTTCCAGATGCCGATTATCCGCACGGAAGTAGCCCGCATGGAAGTCACCCCCGATGACATACTGCTGATAGACCGCATGGGAAAGCGCTACGTGCAGGCAACCCGCGAGGAACTGAAAGACGTATTGCCCAAGAAAGCCGACTTCGCCCACTTGGAAAAGATACTTTTCGAAGCCGCCGAGCCCGACGGAAAGAAAGTCCTGACCGGAAAGGAACTGGGCATCCCTTCCTTGGAAAAGGGGAAGATAGAGTTGTCCGCCTTTTCCAATACCCCCTTCTCGCTGACTCCCACCGATGTTTCTTCTAAATACGCCAAAGTAGAATTAAACGAAATGCTAGAGATGTTGATGGGCTTATGAGACGTTTGCTGTGTGTGTTGATGAGTTGTTTCTGTCTTTTCCTCCCGTTGTTGGCACAGTCCAACAAGCTGATAAAGGAGTTGGAAGGCAAGCGCGGTGCCCTGCAAAAGCAGATTACCGAGTCGGAAACACTTCTGAATACCACCAAGAAAACCGTCAGCAGCCAGCTCAACGGACTGGCGGCACTGACCGGACAGATAGAAGAACGCAAGCGATACATCCTCACCATCAACAAGGACGTGGAAGCGATAGACCGCGAACTGGGCTCGTTGGAACGCCAGTTGGGACAGTTGCAGCGCGACCTGAAGGACAAAAAGAAGAAATACGACTCCTCCGTCCAATACCTCTACAAGAACCGTTCCGTCGAAGAGAAGCTGATGTTCGTCTTCTCCGCCAAAAGCCTTGCCCAGACTTACCGCCGCATGCGCTACGTGCGCGAATATGCCACCTATCAGCGCTTGCAGGGCGAAGAAATCCTGAAGAAACAAGAGCAGGTCAGCGCCAAGAAGGCCGAACTTCGGCAAGTGCGGGCCGCCAAAGAAGGACTGCTGAAAGAGCGCGAAACCGAAAAGCAGAAGCTCGAAAGTCAGGAGAAGGAAAAACGTACGCTCGTTGCCGACCTGCAAAAGAAGCAACGAGGTTTGCAGAACGAACTTGCCAAGAAACGTCGCGAAGCCAATCAGCTCAATGCCCGCATCGACCGCCTGATTGCCGAAGAGGTAGAGAAAGCGCGTAAGCGTGCCGCCGAAGAAGCGCGCCGCGAAGCTGCCGCCCGCAAGAAGGAGGGCGCGAAAACCGACAAATCCTCTACGACCGGCGGCGCTTCCAAACCCAAAGCTGCTCCGCTGGATGCATATGACATGAACAAAGCCGACCGCGAACTCTCCGGTGACTTTGCCAATAACCGGGGCAAGCTGCCCATGCCCATCAGTGGGCCGTACATCATCACCAGCCATTACGGACAGTATGCGGTAGAAGGGCTACGCAATGTCAAACTCGACAACAAAGGTATCGACATTCAGGGAAAGCCGGGCGCACAGGCACGTGCCATTTTCAATGGTAAGGTGACGGCCGTCTTCCAGTTGAACGGGCTGTTCAACATACTTATCCGTCACGGAGCCTACATATCCGTGTATTGCAACCTCTCTTCCGCATCGGTGAAGCAAGGCGATACGGTCACCACCAAGCAAAGCATCGGGCAGGTATTTTCCGATGGTGCGGATGGTGGGCGCACGGTGCTGCATTTCCAGTTGCGACGCGAGAAAGAAAAGCTAAATCCTGAGCCATGGCTCAATAAATAAAGCCTTTCCCGCAGGTTTCATCCCAGGTCATAAACACAATGAACCCTGGTCTAAGACTTAATGATACCTAGTCTGAAACTTAATGATGCCTGGTGTAAAGGCTGACGATGCCCGGTGTTATGCCTTCAAAACTGCTCCGTCCAGCAATTTCATATAGAGTTGTATGGCTTCTTCAATCTCTTTGATAAAGATAAACTCATCTGCCGTATGGGAGCGGCTACTCTTGCCCGGCCCCATCTTCAGGGATGGGAAAGACATCAGCGCCTGGTCGGACAGAGTGGGGGAACCGAATGGCGTGCGCCCCAGTGCAACGACTCTCCGCACCAAAGGATGTTCGGGAGAAACGCGCGAAGAGCTCAGGCGGAAAGAACGTGCTTTTGCTTCGCAAACGATATGCTTCCGTATTTCGTCGAAAAGCTCCTGATTGCTATAGCACTCGTTGCTGCGAATATCCACCACAAACGTGCAACGGTCGGGGATGACATTGTGTTGCGTGCCCGCATTTACCATCGTCACGCTCATCTTTACCGGGCCCAGCAGGGGAGATACCTCCGGGAAACTATAGTCGCGAAACCACGCGATGTCGTCCAGTACCTTATAGATGGCATTGTCTCCTTCATTGCGTGCGGCATGTCCCGACTTGCCGTAGGCGGTGACGTCCAGCACCATCAGCCCCTTTTCGGCAATGGCGGGTTGCATTTCCGTAGGCTCTCCCACGATGGCGAGTTGAATGGGCGGCAGCTCAGGCAATACGGACTCTATGCCGTCCTTACCGGATACTTCCTCTTCGCAGGAAGCCAGGTAAATCAGATTGTAGGCCTGCGTGGTGCGGCACAGTTGCAGAAACACTTGCAGCAGGCTGACAACGCTTGCACCGGCATCGTTGCTTCCCAGTCCGTACAGCCTTCCGTTCTCCTCCAAAGGGGTGAAAGGCTCTTTCCGCCAACCGTTCACAGGCTTCACCGTGTCGATGTGCGAGTTTAGCAGCAGTGTCGGTTTGCCCAGGTCGAACATCGGGCTCAGACACCATATATTGTTACCTTTTCGGCCCGTCTCCATGCCCTGCATTTCAATGTAACTTTGCAGGAAGTCCGCCGCCTTCTCTTCGTCGCGGCTGAGCGAAGGGATGGCTATCAAGGATTTAAGCAATCCGGTAGCTTCAGAAACTAAAGATTGTATGTCGATGGTCATCTTCGAGGGTTTATTGGTTAATATGTTGCAAACTTACGGATAAATACTGAAATAGGCAGATAGTTTCAAATGAAATCAATACCTTTGCAGCGTATTTACCAATTCATAAAAGTATGGCTTATCATCATTTGTCTGTCTTGATACATCGTCAGGCAGAGAAGTATGGGGACAAAGTGGCCCTCAAATATCGGGGTTATGAAACAGCACAATGGATACCCATTACGTGGAACGAATTCTCCCGGACGGTGCGGCAGGCTGCCAATGCCTTTGTAGCACTGGGGGCGGAAGAACAAAGAAACATTGGCATCTTTTCACAGAATAAGCCCGAATGCTTGTTTACCGATTTCTCCGCATTTGCCAACCGCCTGGTGACGATACCGCTCTATGCCACCAGTTCTCCGGCGCAGGCACAATATATCATCAATGATGCACAGATACGCTTCCTCTTCGTGGGCGAGCAGTACCAGTATGATGCTGCTTTCAGCGTATTCGGCTTCTGCCGGTCTTTGCAGAAACTCATTATCTTCGACCGCAACGTGGCGCTCGACCCGCGCGACACGACTTCCATGTATTACGATGATTTCCTTGCATTGGGCAAAGACTTGCCTCATAACGGCGTAGTGGAAGAACGCACAGCCCGCGCCTCGGACGATGACCTGGCGAATATTCTCTACACCTCCGGCACTACCGGCGAGCCCAAGGGAGTGATGCTGCATCATTTCAACTACCGCGAAGCCCTGCGCATCCACGACATCCGCCTGCCTTTCATGACGGATAAGGATGTCTCCATGAACTTCCTCCCGCTGACGCACGTCTTCGAGAAGGCTTGGACATGCCTTTGCATCCACCGGGGCGTGCAGGTGTGCATCAATCTTCGTCTGGCGGATATACAGACCACCATTAAGGAAATACGTCCCACGCTGATGTGCAGCGTGCCCCGCTTCTGGGAAAAGGTGTATACCGGTGTGCAGGAGAAGATTGCACAGGAAACCGGACTGCGGAAAGCGATGATGCTGGATGCCATCAAGGTGGGCCGGATACACAACATCGACTACCTGCGTGTGGGAAAGACACCGCCCATGATGCTCCACCTGAAGTATAAGTTTTACGAAAAGACGGTCTATGCACTGTTGAAGAAGACCATCGGTATAGAGAACGGTAACTTTTTCCCTACTGCCGGTGCGGCGGTATCCGATGAAATCTGCGAGTTTGTACACTCCGTAGGCATCAATATGGTAGTGGGCTACGGTCTGACGGAGTCTACCGCCACTGTATCCTGTTTCCTCAACGAAGGTTACGAAATCGGTTCCGTGGGAACGGTGATGCCCGATGTGGAGGTGAAGATTGGCGAGAACGATGAAATCCTGCTTCGCGGCAAGACCATCACCACCGGCTATTATAAGAAACCGGAAGCCACGGCCGAGGCTATAGACAAGGACGGATGGTTCCATACCGGAGACGCCGGCTATCTGAAAGGCGACCAGCTCTTCCTGACGGAACGCATCAAGGACTTGTTCAAGACTTCCAACGGCAAGTATATCTCTCCGCAAGCATTGGAAACCAAACTGGCGATTGACCGCTACATCGACCAGATTGCCATTGTTGCCGACCAGCGCAAGTTCGTTTCCGCTTTGATTGTCCCCGTTTATGGCTTTGTGAAAGACTATGCCAAAGAGAAAGGCATCGAATATAAAGACATGGATGAATTGTTGCAGCATCCCAAGATACAGGCGCTGTTCCGTGCCCGCATCGACACCTTGCAGCAGCAGTTTGCCCATTATGAACAAATCAAACGTTTTACTCTGCTACCCGAACCGTTCAGCATGGAACGCGGCGAGCTGACCAATACATTGAAGCTGAAACGTCCGGTAGTCTCTAAGAACTATAAGGAACAGATTGATAAGATGTACGAGGAATAAGGACTTGATGACAAAGGGAATACTTGCTTTTCTTTGCTTCCTGTTTTGCACATCGGTTGGTGCGCAAAGCACGTTGGACTCATTGTTGACGGTGCTCGACAGGGCAGTGGCCGGCAGTGACCGCTACGAAGATGTAAAGAAGCAACGGATTGCCTTGATTAAAGAAGGGCTTGCCAGTCGTGACTTGTCTCTCGAAGAGGAGTATCGCATCAACTCCAAACTGTTCGGTGAATACGAAGCCTATATCTGTGACTCGGCACGCCACTACATCACAAAAACCTGAAGATAGCCACCCGCCTGGGAAAGCAGGACTGGCTGAACGAGTCGAAGTTGAAGAAGGCACATGTCCTGGCTACCTCCGGCCTTTACGCCGAAGGGGTCTGTCTGCTGGAAACCATCGACAAACAAACACTTCCGCAGCACTTGTTGGTCGATTATTACACGGCTTTTCGAGAATATCTATCTGTATCATGCCGAGTATGCGCAGGACGATGAATTTATGCCCGAATATCTGAACCGGATGAATGCCTACCGCGACTCTGTTCTCCTGATAGCTCCCGAAGGTACTTATGAATATGTCATTATCAAAGGCCCTTCGCTCGTAGACCACAAACAGCATAAGGAGGCCGAACGGCTGTTGAACGATTACCTTGCCAAAGTACCTTCGGATACGCGGAAATATGCAATCATCACTTCTATCCTGGCTTTTATTTACCAGTATGACAATGAGCCGGAGTTGCGAAAGCTCAGTCTGGTGAGGAGTGCCATTGCCGACATTCAGGGGGTGGTAAAGGAAAATAACTCGCTGCGGGCATTGGCAGAGTTGCTGTATGAGGAAGGCGACCTGGAGCGCGCCAACAAATATATGAAGAAGAATGTGGCGGACGCCAGCTTCTATAATGCCCGCCTGCGTAATGTACAGGCCTCCCGAATGCTCCCGGTGATAGACCGTTCGTATCAGTTGGAGACGGAGATGCAACGCCGGAAGTTGCAGTTGTTCCTTTGGGTAATCAGTATCTTGTCTCTGTTCCTGATTTTGACTATCGGTTACATTATCCGCCAGATGAAGAAGCTGGCCAAAGCCCGTCAGGAAGTGATATGCGCCAACAACGAACTGCAAAAGCTGAATACCGAACTGGTGGAAGCCAACCGCAGGCAAAAGTTGATGAACGACTCGCTGGCAGAAGCGAACTGTATCAAAGAAGAATATATAGGACGCTTTCTTGGCCTTTGCTCCGCCTACATCGACAAACTGGAAACCTATCGGCGGATGCTGAACCGAAAGGCTGCCTCCGGCAAGGTGGAAGAACTGTATAAAACGCTGAAATCTCCCCAATTCATCGATGATGAACTAGAAGAATTCTACTGGAACTTTGATAACTCCTTCCTGAACATCTTCCCCGATTTTGTGGAATGCTTCAATCTTCTGCTGCCTGAGGAGGAAGCCATTGTGCCGAAACAAGGGGAACGGCTGACTACCGAATTGCGTATCTTTGCCTTAATTCGTCTGGGCATTACGGACAGTGCCAAGATTGCCAGCTTCCTGCGCTATTCCATAACTACTATCTATACCTACCGTTCGAAGTTGAAGAATAAGTCTCTCTATCGCGATGATTTTGAGGAAAGAGTGATGAGAATAGGCTCTTTCAAGGCTTGACCTCTTTGCTTTCCATTTAGATTTTTACCCCTCTGTTTTACTGTTATCCCGTTGATTTACAGTGAATACACTTTGTGCTCTTTTTAGATTTGTTTTAGTTGCCATTCAAAATAAGTTTATAACTGCTGATATTTGCATTACCGCCTCCCGTACAGAAAGGGGTGGACTTATTGTTAATGTTAAATCGAAGTATTATGAATGTAAAAAGAACAAAGCAATGTCTTTTCCGGCATCTTCTTATCCTTGCCGGGCTACTTGTTACAATGGCGGCTTCGGCACAACAGTTTACAGTGAAAGGTACTGTAAAGGACATGGCCGGCGAACCGATTATCGGTGCCAATGTAATGGCAAAGGGAACTACTAACGGAAGTATTACGGATGTCAACGGAAACTACTCGGTCTCGGGAGTCAGCACGTCCTCCGTATTGGTATACTCTTTTATCGGTTACAAAAACCAGGAAGTGGCTTGCAAGGGCCGGCACGAAATCAATGTAGTATTGGCTGAAGACCTTCAGGCACTGGACGAAGTGGTGGTAGTGGGCTACGGTTCGTTGAGCAAGAAAGAACTCTCCAGCTCTATCGTCCAGGTAGATAAAAGCAAGTTCCAACAAGGAGCGATGAACAATCCGATGGAAATGCTGACCGGTAGGGTGGCCGGTTTGAATGTGAACAACACGGCTTCGGCAAACCCGAACTCCGGCTCCTCCTTGCAAATTCGCGGAGCGACTTCTATCACAGCTTCCAACGACCCGCTGATTGTGATTGACGGTGTGGCAGGCGGAGACATCCGCAACCTTTCCTCGCAGGATATCGAGTCGATGACCGTATTGAAAGATGCAGGTTCTGCCGCTATCTATGGTACACGTGGCGCTAACGGCGTAATCTTGATTACAACCAAGAAAGGTGCGGGCGAGCCGGGTACGGCCAGAGTGACCTATGACAGTTGGTTTGGTGTGAACATTGCCAAGTCCGGCCCTGATATTCTTTCACCGGACGAATTTCGTCGCTCACGCCGCGGCACGGATTACGGTGCATCTACCGATTGGTATGACCTGTTGCTGAGAGACTTCTCTTATGACAATAACCAGTACATATCCATAGACGGCAGCACGAAGAACGGTTACTACGGTGCTTCTTTCAATTATAAGAAGGCAACCGGCATCGATCTGAAGAGCGACCGTGAAGAATATGTCAGACGCTTCGTGATAGAGCAGCGCGTGATAGACAACCGCCTGTAACTGAACGGCTCCCTGAATGCCCGTCGTGTGAACGAAACCTGGGGCAATGACGGTATGTTCGATACCGCACTTTCCATGAACCCTACCATGCTGCTTTATGACGACAATGGCAACTATTACCAACCTTCATCTCCTACGGGAGCCCGCAATCCGGTGGCAGAGTTAAAAGACATCGACAACAACGGCCAGCGTATGTATGTGTTGGGCACTGCCGAAGCAAAACTCAATATCCTGACTTCGGAGAAACACATGCTGAACACTTCTATCAGCTACTCTTTGCACTACAATGACTTGAAGCAACAATACTTTACTCCTTCCACATCGGGAGAGTCTTATTGGAACGGATATAAAGGACGTGCCGAAGTGACCTATCAGAAATGGTACACACAGCATCTGGAATGGTTGGCCAACTATGCACTTACGCTGGACGACCACAGCATCAAGGCAGTGGCCGGCTATACGTATGAAAACTCCCGTTGGGAACGCCTGCAAGCCTCCAACAATGATTTCGCCTACGATAACATCAAGTGGCACGATTTGGGTAGCGGCAGTTTCCTCAATGCCGGCAAGGCAAGCATGGGTACGGGCCAGTCTGTTGCCAAGTTGATAGGTACTTTCGGACGTATCAACTATAACTGGAAGAACTTGCTGATGGCATCGGCCTCCATCCGTTATGAGGGTTCCACCAAGTTCGGTAAAGACCATAAGTGGGGCGCTTTCCCGTCTGCCTCTATTGCTTGGGAAGTGGCGAACATGGGCTTTATGAAAGGCGCTTCTGATATCGTAAAGAGCTTGAAGCCCCGTATATCTTACGGTGTTACCGGTCGTTCCGATTTTGACTCTTACCTTTCGCTGGCTACTTACAGCACCAAAGGCAGTTATTTCATGGACGGCGAATGGGTGAAGGGATATGTTCCTTCGGTAAATGTCAATCCTGAACTGGGATGGGAGAAGAGCATCGGTACCAACGTCGGTATCGACTTTGTTCTTTGGAACCGCTTGAGAGGTTCTGTCGACTGGTTCGACCGTCAGTCCAAAGACTTGCTTTACAACTATACGGCTCCCCAACCACCGTTCGTATATTCCAATATTCTGGTGAATGTAGGTACAACGCAAAACCGTGGTGTTGAAGTCTCCGTAGAAGGTGATATCTTTAAGGGTACGAAGGTGGAGTGGACCTCCGGCATCAACTACTCTTACGGAACGACCAAGCTGAAAGTGCTTTCCAATACAATGTATCAGGCATCTTATGTGGAATTGTATCAAAAGCCCGGTGTAGGTACGAGTGAGTATTTCTTCCGTGTGCAGGAGGGTGGCAAAGTCGGTCAGTTCTATGGCTATGAGTATGCCGGTGTGGAAGACGGCAAGATGATGGTGTACACGGATGAGGGCGAGAAAGTTCCCGTTACGGAAGCGGACGCCAAGTACAAGCGCTACATCGGCAACGGTACTCCGACTTCCTATCTCTCCTGGAACAATACATTGCGTTACAAGAACTTCGACCTGAACGTCTTCTTCCGCGGAGCTTTCGGATTTGATATTTTCAATATGCGTAAATACGGTATGGGACTGCAGGGCTGCGGTACGGACAATGTGCTTCGTGATGCCTATCTGAAGGATAAGGACATCGTGACCGGTGGCGGAGTTATCTCCTCTTTCTTCCTGGAGAAAGGCGACTACTTCAAACTGGAAAATGTGACTCTGGGATATAACTTCACTCCGAAGTCTAATAATATTCTTGAAGGTATGCGTGTATTCGTGCCTGCCAAGAACCTCTTTACGCTGACCGGTTACTCCGGCAATGACCCATCTATCGTATCTGTCAACGGACTTACACCGGGTGTAGATACCAATAGTGCCTATCCGGTGGCTACACAGTTGAGTCTGGGAGTAACCTTACGGTTTAAATAAGATGTCGAACCATTCAATAGAAAGAAATTATGAAACATATAAAATATAACTGGCTGTTACTGGCCTTCCTGAGTTTCTCTTTGTCGTCCTGCTTCGACCTCGATGAAGAAGTGTTTGACAGGGTAGACTCCAATATATACTATCAAGACGAGAAAAGTGTGAAAGGTGTCGTCGCTTCCATTTATCAGACCGGAGCGATGAGTTACATCGAATATTTCTGGTATCTGCAAGAGTTCTCCGCCGACCAGGTGGCATGGCGTTCCTGGAACGGTGGCTTGTGGGGATACGATGAAGCGGAGAAGTTCGTACTCTCCACGCATACCTGGACTCCCGACTCCAAGATTATCCGTACCACCTGGGAGACGGCATGGATTACCATCGAACTTTGTAATACGCTGCTAGCCGACCTTGAAGCATTGGACCCCGCTTCGCTGAAAATGACGGGGGATAAAATGAAGACCTACATTGGTGAGGTGCGCACACTCCGGACATGGGCTTACTATAATATCTTCGAAATCTGGGGCGGTGCCCTTCCGCTGAACATTTCAGTAGGTACGGACATTCCACCGACAGCAGACCCCGACTTCGATACCAGTTGCAAGAAGATTTACAATTTTATTGTAGGCGAGTTGGACGACTGTGTGAATGACCTGACCAAGAATAACGTGAACCGAATGAACCAGGCCGTGAACCGCATGATTAAGGCGCGTTTGTTGCTGAACTCCGAAGTTTTCATCAAGGAAAATAAGTATAGCGATTGTGCCACACTCTGTCAGGAGATACTGGACGGCAAGTACGGGAGCTATTCCATTGTCGACGACTATCGGGATATTTATTCCATAAACAATGTCAACTGTCCGGAAGTGGTGATGGCGTTTGCTTTCGAAGTAGGGCAGTTGAACGGCGGATGGATGCGCGACATGCCTTTCCTTCCTTATAATATATGGGAGTATTTCAATGGTACTTATCAGCAAAGCCCGTGGAACTGTGTCTGTCTGGCTTCTTCCTTCGACAACTCGGGTAATGTAAATGCTTCCGGCGGTACGGACAATCCGAAATGTTTCCTCGATGCTCCCTACAACGACAAACTGGGTGCTGTGTACGAACGCTATGACGACCGTGATATCCGCAAGCAAAACTATGTATGTGACGGAACCAACTATAAAGGAATGTTCTTGAAAGGTGTCCTTAAAGCAAATTACGGAAAAGGTGACGCCATCAAGGCGGATGCCGACCGCGACGGGCAACCGATTGTCTATGTAGACCAGGTGGGTACGTTTATGAACAAGGGACGTAACCTGGAAGATGTGATGTCACCGCGTTGGGGCGAAACGACCTCCGGCGTGAGACTGATGAAATATCCCATTTATCCTGAAACGGCAGGTGTTGACTTCCAGAACATAGACGAAGTGGAATTCCGTCTGTCGGAAGTGGTATACATGTTGGCAGAGTGTAAGATGCGTGCCGGTGATGCCGATGGCGCTAAAGATTTGGTGAACAGCGTGCGCAAACGTTACTTCTCGGCAGCAGACTGGGCAACTGTAAAGGATGAACCGGGACGTGGTTTCTCTGCCTTCGATATGGACTGGATGTTAAGCCAGTGGGGAATGAGGTTTCCTGTCTGAAGGACGTCGCCGCCGTACCGACCTTCGTCGTTTCGACAAGTTTACGCAAGGACAATGGTGATTCTTCGGTCGGGCTACGGAAGACGGCAAGGTGCTTCCTGCCCAGCGCGACCGTAAATATGAGTGGTATCCGCTTTCCTCATCGGCTTTGTTGGTGAACCCGGGACTGGTACAAAATCCTAGTTATCAATAATATTAAATCAGAAAATCCATGAAGAAGAATATATTCTACTTACTGCTGCTGATGCCGTTGCTGGCATTTCTGGGCAGTTGTGATGATAAAGACGAAATTGTATTTGACCATGAATTACCTCAATTTGAATTGAAGGAGAATGCTATCCTGCTGGAGGTGATTATGCCGCAAGGGACAGGGGCGAGTGAGAAACTCTACATTGCAGGTGCTTTCAATGGTGGTGAAGAAGCCGTCGGGCAACCGGAATGGTGCTTGGAGAAAGCTGCGAACAGCGATGTGAAATGGGGAATTTACCTGAACCACGCCACTTTCAAGGATGGCAAGACCCTGGCGGACGGTTTCTGCTTCGTGTCGGATAAACAAGGGGTGGAGCGTACCGTGAAGAACGAAGACATGCTGCACACGCTGAACGTGGGTGTAGGTACACGCACCAATGTAACCGTATCCCGATGGGAAGCTTACTTTGCCGAAGAACCGGAAGAGATTCCTCACGATGGCTATGCGATTTATGTGGAAGACAATTCCGGTTGGGATGCGTTGGCTCTCTACGCCTGGGGTGATGCAGAGTTTGCCGGTGGTTGGCCTGGAATGCAAGTCACCGGAACAAAGACTATCGGTAAAGTGACTTATAAGTATTTCGATACGGGCGAAGCCTCTAAGGGTATGAATGTGAATTTGATATTCAATAATAATAACGGCGGAAAACAGATTGAAGGCGACGGCTTGCCATTAAGTTGGACCGCGACTATTACTTCCACATCACAGATACTGAATATGAACAGGTAGTGCCGAGCGACTATACCGGCTTCACTGTCTATGTGGAAGATAATACCGGTTGGGACGGACTGTTCCTTTATGGCTGGGGCGATGCCGAGTTTGCCGGTGCCTGGCCCGGACTGGCAGTTACCGGTACGAAGATTATTAATGGAATACATTATAAATATTTTGATTTGGGCTATGATGCCGAGAAATTAAATCTTAATTTTACCTTTAATAATAATGCCGGTAAGCAACTTCCTGATATTTCGGCCAAGGTAGATCGTGATTTTTATTTCTGCATTACGGACACGGACTCGGAAGACGTTACTCCCCAATGACGTGAACTCTTAATATAAAAAGTGAAATGATGAAAGTCAGACATTATTTATGGATGATACTCCCGATGTTGTTGCTGCACCTCCTGGCGGGGTGCGGCGATGACTCCGGTGGAGGAACCGGAGGACCTGATCCTGTGCCTGCCGGAGTAGGAAATGAGATAGTGATATACGAAGCCAATCCGAAAGTCTTCGCCCGTACAAATGCCTTGAATGCTATATCAGCGCGTTTGGACGAGATGAAGGAGCTGGGCGTTAATGTCCTTTGGCTGATGTCTGTCTATGAGCAGGGAGTGACGAATGCTATCGGCTCTCCCTATTGCGTGAAGGATTACAAGAAACTTAACACAGAATATGGTACGATGGATGACCTGAAGTCCTTGGTTACGAAAGCGCATGGGAAAGGAATGCGCGTCATTCTCGACTGGGTGGCAAACCATACTTCATGGGACAATGCCTGGATACAGAACAAATCGTGGCACACACAAGATGCGGGCGGTAATATCATTTCGCCCGAAGGCATGGGATGGTCCGACGTTGCCGACCTGAATTACGGCAGTACGGAAATGCGTTCTGCCATGCTCGATGCGATGAAATACTGGATAGAGACGGCAGACGTAGACGGCTATCGCTGTGATTATGCCGAAGGAGTGCCCGATGACTTCTGGAAGCAGGCCATCAAAGAACTCAAGGTGTTGAAGGGTGATGAACTGCTGATGTTGGCGGAAGGAGGAACTTCCACCTTGTTTGCAGACGGATTTGACTTGGTTTATGGTTGGAGCTTTGCATCGAAATTGCAGGATGTGTTTGCGGGCAAGGCAACGCTGACGGCATTGTATGAGGTGTATAAGCAGGAATATCAGGGCGTTTCCGGTGGTAAACAGCGGTTGCGTTACTCCACCAATCACGACCTGGCATCCGAACAGTCTCCCCTGCAGACCTATCGGAACGAACGGGGTGCAATGGCTGCTTTCGTTCTTGCTTCCATGCTCGACGGTGTGCCGCTTATCTATAGTTCGCAAGAGATTGGCTACCCCCGTTCACTCTCTTTCTTTAATTACGAACTCATGGACTGGAACTCGAACTCCGGCTATTTGAGTGAATATAAGCAGCTCATGCAAGTTTATCAATCTTCGGCTACCCTGCGGGGAGGCGATTTGAAGACATATGATACGGGAAAAGTGGCTTCTTTCTATCGGGCGAACGGAGACAAAGGACTGTTTGTCGTGGTGAATACCAGTAACGAGACTTTGACTGTAAAAACACCGATAGAACGTGCCGGCGACCGTGTGAAGAACTTGTTGAATAATGAAACGACCACACTTGCGGTTGCTTTGACATTGGAACCTTATCAATATTATATCTGGCAAAAAGAATGAATGTTATGCGAATAAGAAATGTATTGTTTTCAATAGGGCTGTTGCCGCTGCTGTGTGCATGCGGCGCGAAACAGCAATCCTATACACTGCCCGCTCCCGAGGACGTGGTGATGTATCAGGTAAATCCCCGTGTGTTTGCACCGGTGGCGTCTTTTGATGCAGTAGGAAACTATCTGGACTCCATCCGGCAGTTGGGAGTGAATGTTGTTTGGTTTATGCCTATCAACGAAGTAGGGAAGGAGAAGTCGGTCAACTCTCCTTATTGTGTGAAAGATTACAAGTCTGTCAATCCGGAGTTTGGAACGGTAGAAGAGTTCAAGCGCCTGGTAGACCGGTGCCATGAGAAAGGGCTGAGTGTCATCATCGACTGGGTGGCAAATCACACATCCTGGGACAATGCCTGGATGGAGCATAAGGACTGGTATACGCAGGATGATAATGGAAATGTCGTTTCTCCTGCCAACACCGGTTGGGATGATGTAGCCGATTTGAACTTCGACAATCAGGAGATGCGTCTAGCCATGATTGATGCCATGAAGTTCTGGGTAAGTAATATAGGTGTAGACGGTTTCCGGTGTGATGCAGCGGACTTTGTTCCGTATGATTTCTGGAAACAGGCGCTCGACTCGCTTCGTGCCATTCCGGGACATCCTCTGCTGATGCTTGCCGAAGGAAAGCGGAAAGACCACTTCACGGCAGGTTTCGATATGAACTATGCTTGGGACTTTCTGGAGGGTACTCGTGAGGTTTTCCGGAAAGACAGTTGCGCTTTCTTACTGTTCGATGTAGACCGGATGGAATACGACTCTCTCTCCTCCGGCAAAGTAAAGCTCCGTTTCACTACCAATCACGATGAAATGGTAAAGATGTCTCCGGTGAGGGAGTTCGGAAACGAACGGGGTGCGATGGCGGCATTCGTTCTTTCAACCTATCTTCATGGCGGAGCGTTGATTTACGGTTCGCAGGAAGTGGGCTATCAGGAACCGATTGATTTCTTCCGTTATTGCCCGATAGACTGGCACTCTAATCCTGCTTTGAGGGCGGAGTTCAAGATGCTGATGAGGCTTTATAACGAATACCCGGCCATTCGCAAAGGCGAGTTGAAGACTTATCCGGATTGTAACGTCTTGGTTTTTTGAAAAAGAGGCGGATGGTGAGCGCTTCCTGGTGCTGGTGAATGTGCGCGATGCCGAACAGACTATCGCATTGCCCGGAACTTGGAAAGGACATCCTGCTACGGATGCATATACCGGTGTTCAAATGGAATTGGGGGATACGCTGGCTTTCGCTCCATACGAGTATAGAATACTTAAATATTAAGATGATATGAGAACAATAAGAACAGGAATTTTAGGCTTGTTGCTAGGACTGGTGCCACTGGCGTCTGCACAGGAATTGACTTCACCGGACGGAAACCTTCAGTTGCATTTCGGACTGGACAACGGTGTGCCCACCTATCGGCTCGATTATAAGGGCAAGGGGGTGATTGCCGCCAGCCGGTTGGGATTGGAAATGGAGGAGGCTTCTCTGACTGACGGTTTCACGCAGACGGATGTGCAGAATATCTCTTTCGATGAAACTTGGTCGCCGGTTTGGGGTGAGTACAGCCGTATCCGCAACCATTACAATGAAATGGCCGTTACACTGGAACAAAAGGAGAACCACAACCGCACCGTATTGCTCCGTTTCCGTCTTTTCAATGACGGATTAGGCTTCCGCTACGAACTTCCGGAACAGAAAACCATGAACTATCTGACGGTGAAAGACGAATGTACCGAGTTCAACCTGACCGGCAATCACAAGACCTTCTGCATTCCCGGCGATTATGATACGAATGAGTTTGCCTATACCACCGCCCCGATGTCGGAGATAAGGGAAGGCATGGAGAAGAACCTCCGGAAGAAGGGCTATGAGTCGCGTACCACTTCCTTCTCCGTACAAACTCCGCTTATGATGAAAACTGCCGACGGACTTTATATTAATATCCATGAAGCGGCTCTGGTGGACTACTCCGCCATGTTGCTGAATGTGGACGATAAGGCTTTCCGCCTCAGCGCCCATCTTACTCCCGATAAACTGGGTAAGAAAGGTTATTTGCAGCTTCCGCGCCACACGCCGTGGCGAACGGTCATTGTCAGCGACGACGCCCGCGACATTCTTGCCTCCCAACTTATCCTGAACCTGAACGAGCCTTGCCGTTTCGAAGATACTTCCTGGATTAAGCCCCAGAAGTTTGTCGGTGTGTGGTGGAACATGTTCACCGGTGCGGGCAATACATGGGCCTACAGCGATTATTATAAAGCAAAGCCCGGTGTGACGGATTATACCAAATTGACACCCAACGGCCGTCATGCCGCCAATACGGCCCATGTGAAAGAATACATCGACTTTGCTGCCGAAAACGGTATAGATGCAGTGCTGGTGGAAGGATGGAACGAAGGTTGGGAAGACTGGGCTTCTTATCGCAAAGACTGCCAGTTTCTGTTCACCAAGCCCTATCCCGATTTTGACGTGAAGGAGTTACATCGCTATGCAGCCGCCAAAGGTGTCCGCATCATGATGCACCATGAAACCTCGGCCAATGCCGCCGACTATGAGCGCCAGATGGACGAAGCATTTCAGTATATGGTGGACAATGGATATAATTCGGTGAAGACCGGTTATGTGGAATATGTCATTCCGCGCAGCGAATACCACTCTTCGCAGTGGATGAACAACCATTATATCCATGTAGTGAAGCGTGCCGCCGATTATAAGATTATGGTAGATAGCCACGAAGCTGTCCGCCCCACCGGTTTGTGCCGCACTTATCCCAACTGGCTTGCGCAGGAGTCTGCCCGTGGCGGAGAGTTCGAGTCGATGGGAGGAACGACCCCGACCACATGACTATCCTTCCTTTCACCCGTCTGAAAGGCGGTCCGATGGACTATACGCCGGGCATCTTCCAGACCCGTTTGAGTTATTACGGCGAGGGAAAGAAGAACGAACGCGTGCATACTACTTTAGTCAAGCAACTGGCTTTATATCTGACCATGCCAAGTCCCGTGCAGATGGCTGCGGATTTGCCATCCAATTACCGCCGCTTTATGGATGCTTTCCAGTTCATCAAAGATGTTTCGGTGGATTGGGCGGACAGCCGTTATCTGGAAGCGGAGCCGGGCGACTATATTACCGTTGCCCGCAAGGCGAAGGACCGGGAGGAATGGTTTGTCGGAGCTATTACCGACGAGAACGCCCGCACGGCAGTTATTCCGTTCAGTTATCTCCCTGTCGGAAAGAAGTATGTAGCCACCATCTATGAAGACGGTAAAGATGCCGACTGGGACACCAATCCGCAAAGCTACCGTATCCGTAAGGTGATAGTGACGAACAAAAGCATTTTGAAACAAAAGCTGGCTCCCGGCGGTGGAGCAGCCATTAGCCTGAAAGAGGGTATGAAAGAAGACCTCAAGGGGCTGAAAGAAATTAAGTGAAGGAATTTATCCTGCATTTAATATTAAAGTTAACAATAGGGGGAGCACGGGCCGGGAGTTTCGTGCTTTTTCATTTTTAGTGTTACACCCCCTTCCACTCTCCTTATGCTCTGGGTTTTTCAGAGCGCGGAAGGAGTGTTGGAAGTTTCCTATTCTTCAAAAGTATAGATAATAATGAGGGGATTATCATTTTCCTGAATATTCGTTTCCATTGGAAGATTATGCAAATATCCTTTTCTCTTTAGTTCTGAAATCGCAAATGAGCTTACGATTTGGGCACGAGTTCCGTTCGGGGCGGAGAATTCAGGCCAGAAAGGAATGCCACAAGCTATATTACTCTCAATGCCCATTACGTTATTCCCGGGAATAGCTTCGCTGCATTCCATAAATGTCTCCGGAACACAATAGGATTCAAGACGTGCATTATCTTTATTGTATCTTTGTATATAAGTGTTTTCACCTTTATATATCCTTATATAAAGAGAATGATAAGTCTCAAACATATCATAAACTTCAATAGTATTCGAATTATCAAGTATAGGATCATTCCTTTTTGTAATATCGGCAACAGCATTATAATAGCTGGTTTCATTAGAGCGATTTAATACAAAACGAGGTTGGATATTTAAAGAATTAATGCGGAAAATAGTATCGTTGCAAGACGTAAACAACAGGACTTCATCCTTAAAAGGAGAAAAACAAATTTCTTTCATATAGAGCACGTCCTTATTGCTGGAAGGGGAGTATAAGCTTTTATTCGTGAGTAATTCTCCTTTGCTACTGGCTAATGCACCGGCCCATGGAGCATTTTGCACCGGATTCATTGTTAATCCTTTAAGAACTCTCATCCCGTTGGAGAGAATATGCATTCCGCCTGCGTTGACGATGGTGGTGTCGCTATAAAGATAATTTCCGTCAAAAGAATAAGTTAAGACGGGGCCGCCATATTGAAATATAAAAAGCTTCTTTTCGGTTTCATCAACGGATAACTCCGTTATCATATTGTACTCTCCAGGTCCATTTCCTTCACGACCCATTTTACGTATAAATTTCCCTTTTCTATTAAACTGCAATATCTCCGACGTCTTTCCATTATAGATGAATATAAAGTCTTTTGAGATACGCATGTCTAATATATTGCTAATAAGACATGAATCAGTAGTTTCTAACGGTATATATTCAATGCTTTTAATATCATCATCCAATGATATGGAACTTGCATTCTGCTGAATGGCATTTCGTACGTCCATGACTGGAATGTCGAAGTTTCTTTGATTACTCTTCTGACAACTGCTGATTAGTAACATACTTACAGACAAGAACAGTAGATAAATGATCTTCTTCATAATTCTAATTTATGCTTTGTTGTTAGGAATTTGTCTTGTTTCAAGGGCATGAATATACTTATTTTAAATGATATAACATCGTTATAGCTTGTTTTTCATACCTTTGCACTTCGTAAAGACTGAATTTGAAGAAAGCATATGATTACCATTGAACAACTGAAGGACATTAAGGAACGTACCGAAGCGTTGAACCGCTATCTGGACATCGAAGGAAAGAAGATACAAGTGGAAGAGGAGCAGTTGCGCACGCAAGCGCCCGGCTTTTGGGACGACCAGAAGGCTGCCGAAGCACAGATGAAGAAAGTGAAAGGCTTGCAGCAATGGATTTCCGGCTACAACGAAGTCAAGACAATGGCGGACGAGTTGCAGCTTGCCTTCGACTTCTACAAAGATGAACTGGTGACGGAGGAAGAAGTGGACGAAGCTTATGAGAAAGCATCTACTGCCGTAGAAGCCCTCGAACTCAAGAATATGCTGCGCGAGGAAGCCGACCGGATGGATTGCGTGCTGAAAATCAACTCCGGTGCCGGTGGAACAGAAAGCCAGGACTGGGCAAGCATGTTGATGCGTATGTACTTGCGCTATGCCGAAACCCACGGATACAAGGCAACCATTGCCAACTTGCAGGAAGGTGACGAAGCCGGCATCAAGGCCTGCACCATCGAGATTGCAGGCGAATATGCCTATGGTTATCTGAAAGGCGAGAACGGTGTGCATCGTCTGGTACGTGTATCTCCCTATAATGCGCAGGGCAAGCGCATGACTTCTTTTGCATCCGTATTCGTCACTCCGCTGGTGGACGACACGATTGAAGTGGACATCAAGGTTGCCAATATCTCATGGGACACCTTCCGTTCCAGTGGAGCAGGCGGACAGAACGTAAATAAGGTAGAGTCCGGCGTGCGTTTGCGCTACCAGTTCAAAGACCCTTATACGGGCGAGGAAGAAGAAATCCTGATTGAGAATACCGAGACGCGCGACCAGCCGAAGAACCGCGAGAATGCGATGCGCCAATTGCGCTCCATCTTATATGATAAGGAACTCCAACACCGCATGGCAGAGCAGGCAAAGGTGGAAGCCGGCAAGAAGAAGATAGAGTGGGGCTCACAAATCCGCAGCTACGTCTTCGACGACCGCCGCGTGAAGGACCACCGTACCAATTTCCAGACTTCGGACGTGAACGGAATGATGGACGGCAAGATAGACGGCTTCGTCAAGGCATACCTCATGGAGTTTGCCGGTGAAGAGTAACGTTCTTAGTTAGGCTCTTAATGGGACTGAACCCATCTCTCCCTATGACTGAGCACCCAAAACACCCGGATGTTTTATATCAAAACATGGGGATGTATTGATACAAAACACCCGGATGTTTTACACCAAAACATCCGGGTGTTTTCATATCTCACTATACGAGTGATAGATATTAAGTATACGACTTATCCTACTTGAGTATATGAATAAACCATATACTTCTTCCTCTTTGCTTTTTTAAGAGAAATGCTTGGAAACTTCCTAATTTTCCCGTTACTTTGTTAATCGTTGAACTTTAAATTATAAAAACACAATGGGAAAGAGCAAAAAGAAAGTAATGCACAGCCGGAAAGAAGAGCAACAAGCTAAAAGAGTGTTATTGATTATCGGAGTCTCAGCTTTGGTATTGGTATTCCTTATGTTTATAGCTTACTCTTTCTTGGGCAAATAAAAGAGAATATGCCTCAGGAGATAGAACGGAAGTTCCTTGTATCGGGAGAAGGATATAAATCGCAAGCATACACGCACGACCGTATCGTGCAGGGTTATATCAGTAGCGCTCGCGGGCGGACGGTGCGGGTGCGCATCCGTAGCGGCAAGGGTTACCTCACCATCAAGGGAGCTTCCAACGCTTCGGGCACCAGCCGTTATGAATGGGAAAAGGAGCTTCCTTTGCCGGAGGCGGAAGACCTGATGAAACTCTGCGAACCGGGTATCATAGACAAAACCCGCTACCTGGTGCGCAGCGGAAATCACGTCTTCGAGGTCGACGAGTTCTATGGCGACAATGAGGGGCTTGTCGTAGCGGAAGTGGAACTGTGCTCCGAAGATGAGGCTTTTCAGAAGCCGGACTTTATCGGCGAAGAAGTGACGGGAGACGTCCGCTACTATAACTCCCAACTGATGAAGAAGCCCTATAAAAGGTGGTGATGAACAAATAAGGCGCTTTTGTTTTTATACTTAAAAAGAGCACTGTATGGATGTGGAACAGTTATATGACTACCTGCCGCGAGAGCTTGTCACGTTTGTTCTGGTGACGCTGTTCTCTCTGCTCATCGGACTTTCGCAACGCCGGATTAGCTTGAAGCGGGAAGGGGAGACCACCCTTTTCGGTACAGACCGTGCCTTTACTTTTATCGGCATACTGGGCTATCTGCTTTATATTCTCGACCCTGCGGAACTGCGTTTGTTTATGGGCGGTGGTGCCGTGCTCGGATTGTTGCTGGGGATAAACTACTACGTCAAGCAGTCACAGTTCCATGTCTTTGGCATAACTACCATTATTATCGCACTGATTGCTTATTGCATGACTCCCATTGTAGCTACCCAGCCTTCGTGGTTCTACGTCATGGTGGTGGTGACCGTGCTCCTGCTGACCGAACTCAACATACCTTCACGGAATTTGCCCAGCGGATGAAGAATGACGAAATGATTACGCTGGCAAAGTTCCTTGCCATCAGTGGCATTATCTTGCCGATGCTTCCCCACAAGAACTTAATTCCGGGCATCAATCTGACCCCTTATTCCATTTGGTTGACAACGGTGGTCGTATCCGGTATATCCTACCTCTCTTATCTGCTGAAACGGTATGTCTTCCATGAGTCCGGCACGTTGGTGTCCGGCATCATCGGCGGATTGTATAGCAGTACGGCCACTATCTCGGTGCTTGCCCGCAAAAGCCGGAATGCTTCGGAGCAGGAAGTGCACGAACATGTGGCGGCCATGTTGCTTGCCGTCAGCATGATGTTCCTGTGTTTTTATGATATTAATCCTGATTTTCAGCAGGGATATATTTTTTGCTATCTATCCCTATCTGTTAATCATGGCGTTGGTGGCTGCGGCTGTTGCGTGGTTCATCCATTCGCGCCAGAAGCGTTCGAAAGACCAGGCAGGCGAGCCGGAAGAAGATGATAGCAGTAACCCGTTGGAGTTCAAGGTGGCTCTGATTTTCGCTACTTTGTTTGTTGTGTTCACGGTCTTGACTCACTATACGTTGGTTTATGCAGGAGTAGGCGGATTAAATCTACTGTCTTTCATTTCCGGTTTCAGCGACATTACTCCTTTTATATTGAACTTGTTGCAGAATACGGGTAGTGTGGCCGTGTTGATAGTGGTGGCTTGCAGTATGCAGGCCATCATCAGTAATATTCTGGTGAATACGTTCTATGCACTGTTTTTTGCCGGAAAAGGGAGCAAGTTGCGTCCCTGGATTTTGTGAGGGTTTGGTACGGTGATTGCCGTAAACCTGGTTTTGCTGCTGCTTTTCTACCTTATTACCTGAGTTATCTTCTGCTCTTAATCACGCATCTTGGCGCTTACTTTCCTTAAACTGCAAAACCTTTGTAGTATATCCTTTATATTTACAATCTCTGAGAGTGTGGGAGGGGGTCAAATACTTTTTGTAACACAAATGTAATATCGTTGTAACGGGAATGTAACGCATTTCGGTTTAATTAGCCGACACAAACACAAACTAGATTTAGAACATGACGGTAAAAACAAGAGTATTATGGAGTATAATGCTACTATTGGCATTTTGCTCTTGCGACAAAAAGATAGAGCAAACATCAGGGGATGTTGAAACTGGGCGCTTCATACGTTTCACTTCGATAGTGGAAGGGCCGAATGCCAGAGCTGCGGGAGCCACTTGGGCTGCCGGTGATGAGATAGGCGTCTACATGAAAAAGAGTGGAGAAGCACTGGGGACAAATTTCATCGTGAATGAAGGCTCGAATATTGAATATTTCACAACAAACGGCGATGGCAATTTCATGCCTGCCTCCACTTGTCTTTCTTTTCCCGACGATGGCTCTAAGGTCGATTTTATCGCTTACTATCCATACAAGGAAACAATCAATGATTTTACTTATCCGGTAGATGTCATCAATCAGGCTGACCCTGAGTTGATAGACTTGCTGTATGCCGATGGCTTGAAAGGTATCGAGCAACGTTCCAATGCACTAAATCTTTCTTTCTCGCATCGCTTGCCCCGTCTGGTACTGAATATAAGGAGCGAAGACGGCTCTTCTCTCTACGGATTGGCGGTTTCTATCTTCGGAGTGAAGACGAAAGGCAGTTTCTCGCTGGCAGATGGAACGCTGGATATAGATGCAACGTCCGGTGGGGTGGTAGAGATGCATATGGTCAGAGGCGAAGGACTGGTGGCAGAGGCTATCTTGTTGCCCGAAGGCAATCTGACGGGTGTGAGGCTGGTGTTTGAGCAGGCGGAAAAAACAAAGGAGCAATCGCTGGATAACATAAAGTTGGAGAAAGGAACGACTTGTACCTATACGGTAAACCTCAAGAACGGCGAGTTGCAGATAGACCCGGAAGCGCAGTATACAAAGTGGAGGGAAACGCCTCTTATCACAAAGAGCCAATTGGAAAATCCGAATATAATGTATGTAGTGCATGATATGCCTAATGCGATGAAAGACCCTGTATCGAAAAAGACGTTGCGGAACTATGCTTTACTCTATGATACGAACCTGAAGTTTGCTTATTGGGTAGCATATCCGTTGTTTGCAGCGGCAATTGGCGATGCGGGAAGGAATAGCTCATGGGGATATGACCCGAGCATTGCACAAAAGCTGCAAGCTAACCTGTCGAGTGGATTTGACGGTGGTGCAGTGTACGACCGTGGGCACCAACTGCCGAGCGCTGACCGTACTTGTGATAAAGAGACTAACAAAACCACTTTTTACTATTCGAATATGACTTCCCAGATTGGTAAGAAGTTAAATCAGTCCATTTGGGCCGATTTAGAAGGTAAAGTACGCTCATGGGTGAGTGGTACGGATACCGTCTTTGTAGTGACGGGTGCCATGCCTCCGGCAGACGGTAATATTCAGCGTGAAAAGGAAATGGCGGTGCCGGCCTACTACTTCAAAGCTTTGGCACGGAAGGTTGGAGGTACGTTCTATACCATCGCCTTTAAAATGGACAATCAGCCATACGACCATAGAAACTATATGAGCACGGCTATATCGGTCAGCGCGCTGGAACAGCAGACCGGATTTACTTTCTTTCCAATGTTGGATGCAGAAGCCAAGCAACAGTTGGACTTGACAAAATGGAACTGACTTTTCTGATTATATGTTTAACTAAACTATTTATGAGTTATGAAATTAAAGGGATTATTATCAATTTGTGCGTTATCGGCTCTTGCTTTTGGAGCATGTACTCCGAATGCTGATGACAATAGCACATGGAACGACGGAACTCAACCCGTAGTGTTTACATCGGGTATTTAGGGAATTAAGACCAGAGCTGCAAACAATGCCTGGGCCAGCGACGGCTCCGATGAAGTAGGCATCTCGGTGAAGCAAAGCGGAGCATTCGGCAGCGTTGTGAACAAGCATTACTATGCAAGTGCTACCGGTGATCTTTCGGCTGTAAGTGCGGGTGATGCCATCTCTTATCCGGAAGACGGATCGGCTGTGGATTTCGTTGCTTATTATCCGTATGCTGCCTCTTTGACGAATAATGCATATGCTGTCGATGTGACAAACCAGTCTTCTCAGGCGGCTATCGATTTGCTCTATTCTAACAATGCCACCAGAAAGGACAAGACTGTGACTACGCCCGTGCAACTGAACTTCAAGCACCAACTGACCAAGATTGTGATGAATATCACCACTGACGGTACGGTTCCCTCTCTGTCCGGATTGCAGGTTACCATTAAAGGGACGAGTGCAAAAGGCTCATTTGCCCTGGCAGACGGAACACTGACACCGGATGCTTCTACATCGGATATTACTGCGAATGTGAATGCGGCAGGCAGCCAGGCAGAAGCTATTATCCTGCCCGTTACCAGTCTGACGGGTGGTTCCATAGCCTTTACTTTGAATGGTAAGACACAGACATTGGATATTCCGGCTAGCCAGAAGTATGAACCGGGAACTCAATATACCTATCCGGTGACTATCACCGACGCTAACGGTACAATCTCTGTAGCGTTCGGTGATGCTACTATCGACGATTGGACTTCGGTAGCTGGTGGAAGTATAAATATCGACTTTGGTGATGCTGGTGGTACTGACCCAGGTACTGATCCCGATCCGGAACCCACAGAAACGAACTTGATTGTAAATCCGGGGTTTGAAGATTGGACGGGAACATTGCCTACAGGTTGGGATGTTGCTGCTTACAATACTAATATTTCAAAGAGTACGGATATTAAGCATAGCGGAAATAATGCTGTCAAACACACGTCTGCCGATGCTGCTGTGAAACTGCAACAAGAAGTTGATGTTGTTGGCGGTAAAAAGTATCGTATTTCTTATTGGTACTTGGATAATGACCCTGCTGCATCCAGCCGCATGTGGTCGTATTGGGTTGCCGGAACAGCTACAGTATCAACTGATGAGGCTTCTTTGCGTCCTTCTACTTATTCGACAGATAATTCAGAATGGCAGCAAGTATCTTATACTTTAACTGCATCTGAAACTGCTACTAAGTTCCGTTTTGAAATACGTACTTATAAAGGAAGTACTACCGAAGTAGGCGGTGCTGTATATTGTGACGATATGGAAGTTGTAGAAGTACAATAAGTTCATATCTTTATTATATAGGGAGCGACTAAGGTTTAGTAGCTCCCTATACTATTCCAATGAATAACTATCAATTTATGAAACACAAACTAATGTTTTTTATAGCCCTCCTTTCCCCGGCCTCCTGCTGGCGCAGCAGATGCATACCGGAATAAAAGGTCATGTTATAGGTTCCGTCTCCAGAGAACCGGTAGCCGGTGTAATTGTAGAGTTGGACAAAACGGATAACAGACGCGAACCGACTCCCAGGGCTTTTTCTCTTTGGAGCAAGTCACTCCGGGGCGTGCAGCGCTGCTGTTCAATTCAGTGAACATCAACCCCCCAACGGCTCCTGGTAAATATAGAGAGAGGCCTCACGAACGATGTGGGCGACATCGAAGTGGTAGAACTTCATGCCAACGACGACTTGTCGCTGGTAGGCATCATCGACGAAGTCATGGCCGACGACGATAGCGATAACTCCTCGCAAGACGTAAGCTCCACCGTGATACTGTTCAATGACGTATATCTGAACCGTGCCGCCTATCAGCTATCCCCCGCCCGTTTCCGTGTCAGAGGATACGAAAACACCTACCAACAAAAATATATTAATGGCGTCAGCTTCAACGACCAGTTGAGAGGAGTCTTCAACTATGCGTCGATAGGCGCCCTGAACGACGTGACGCGTAACGGAGACGTAGTCAACTATGCCGCCCCCTCCACCTTCACCTTCGGTTCTATCGGAGGAGCCGAGAACCTGAATATGCGCGCCTCTAGTTACGTTCCCGGCACAAAAGCCACCTTGACCTATACCAACCGTCTTTACTACCTGCGCGGAATGGTGACCTATTCCACCGGATTGCAACCCAACGGATGGGCCTTCACCGCCTCCCTCGGCGGACGATACTCCGATGAGGGAAACGTAGACGGCACCTTCTACCGCAATTTCTCTTACGCCTTCTCGGCCGAAAAGCAATGGCAGGGAGGCCGGCACAGCTTGTCGTTGGTGACGTTCGGTTCACCCGTTGCCAGAGGGCAGCAAAGCGCTTCCTACCGGGAAGTGTACGAAATGACGGGCAACAACCTCTATAACCCGAACTGGGGCTACCAGGACGGAAAGAAAAGAAACGCCAAAGTGGTGAAGACTTTCGACCCCACCGTCGTGCTCTCCCACATCTGGAAGATAAGCGAGGACGTGACGCTGACTTCCGGTGCAGGTTTCCACTACGGCCGCTATGGAAACACCGCCTTGAACTGGTATAACGGCCGCGACCCGCGTCCGGATTATTACCGCCAGTTGCCTTCCTTCAGCGACAGTCAGGAGGTGGAACTCCTCTGGCGAAGAAACGACACGAGCTATACCCAAATAAACTGGAATGATATGTATCGCCAGAACTATATGAACATCAAAGAGGGAGACGGCATTGCCGACTATATCGTAGAAGAATGCCGGAGCGACTTGTACGAAGGCTCCTTGAACTCGACACTGAATGCACGCATTTCCAATAATGTGACCCTTACCGGCGGCGTCGGTCTGCGCGGCACCATTTCCAGCCAGTTCAAAGTGGTGGATGACCTGCTGGGCGCTGAATACGTGCTCGATGTCGACAAATATGCCCTGAAAGGAACATCGGCCGGAACATTCGACGAACAACAGAGCGACCTGAACCGTCCCGGAAGAAGGGTTTACGAAGGAGGCATTTTCGGCTATAACTTCAATCTGAATATCTATTCGGCCAACGCCTGGCTGCTCACCCAATACCGTTCCCACAACTTCGACTTCTACGGCGGTATTAAATATACCTACACCGGCTTTCAGCGCGACGGCAAGATGCGCAACGGACATTACCCCACCAGTTCCTATGGCAAAGGCACCTCCTATACCTTTGCCGATATAGCCTTCAAGGGTGGAGTGACTTACAAGATAAACGGACGCCACTTCATCACGGGCAATGTAAATTACGGAACCGAAGCCCCCTTGCCCAATGATGCCTATGTATCGCCCCGTGTGTCCGATAAGACCATCGGCGACCTGAAAAGCGGGCGGGTATTCTCGGCCGACCTGAACTACATATTCTCCATGCAGTCCCTGACCGGACGTATCGGTGTGCTCCAGACAAACTTCTACGACCAGATGGAGCGCAACAGTTACTACTACGATGGAATAGCGCAGAAGGATGTCGGTACTTTCGTCAACCATGTGTTGAGTGGAGTAGACCGCATTCATCGGGGCATCGAGCTGGGCGCCACTTACAAACTGGACAACCATTGGAGCTTTGACCTTGCGGGAACTCTTTCCCAATACTATTATAATAATAACCCCACCGGCGTGATTAGTGCGGAGAATAACCGCCCGCTTCGCGAGGGCGAACCCATCGACCGGGAAGAAACGGTATACATGAAGAACGTCTATGTGGGCGGAACTCCGCAGATGGCGGGAACGTTCGGGATACGCTACTTCATTGACTACTGGTTCTTGGGCGCCAACGTCAACGGGTTCGGCCGTAACTACATCGATGCCGCCCCCTTGCGGCGCGTGGCTTCGCTCTATGAGAACGTCGACCCCACCAATCCCGAAGATTTGTACGCCTACCGCACACTCACTACTCAGGAACGGTTTGCATCCAACTATACGATAGACTTGTCCGTAGGTAAAATCTTCTATTTGCGCAACCGGAACTCCCTCAACTTCAACTTCGCCGTATACAATATACTCAATAAGAAGAATATCGTTACCGGCGGCTATGAGCAGGGACGCACCAATATAGAGTACCCCGACCGCTACGCCTCCAAGTATTTCTATATGCAAGGGATTAACTGCTTCCTGAATGCCAGTTACCGTTTCTAAAATTAGTAAACTCTACAAAACAGATTTATATATGAAAACTCTACAGAAAGTATTTTATATGTTGGTTGCATCGTTGGCTCTGGTGTCTTGCGACCTCGACTATGATGCTCCTCCTTTGAACGAGCCAATCTATGACGGTCCGAAGGCAAACATCACGATTGCCTCCCTGAAGCAACAGTTCTCGATGGCAACCGAAAACACGCCAGCCTTGATAACGAACGATCTCGTGTTGCAAGCCTATGTTTCGGCCAATGACGAGTCCGGCAATATCTACAAACAGATTTATCTGCAGGATGCCACGGGGCTATCCCTATCCAGGCCGATTATAACGGTATATACGGCCGCTATCGTGTGGGACAGGAAGTCTTCGTCAACCTGAAAGGGCTGTGTATCTCCGTCTATGGCGACGAGCAACAGATAGGCATTCCCACCGGATGCCTCTACCGCCTGCTGCAACCCGACTTTGAAGAACATGTACAACTGAACGGCTGGCCCGACAAGTCGAAAGTGGAGCCGACGGTGATAACCGATTTAAGCACTGCCAATGCGAATGTGCCCGAAATGACTTTCCGCTTGGTTCGCCTGGACGGTGTTTATTTCGTGAATGGCGGCAAAGGTGTCTTTGCTCCCAGCACCGGTTATGGTACTGAAGCTCTGAAAGACTCCTACGGAAATTCAATCGATGTACGCACCAGCAATTATGCTGATTTTGCGTCAGAGACGCTGCCGATTGGTAAAGGAACTGTTATCGGAGTGTTGGGACGTTTCAGAGGTGCCTGGCAGTTGATTATACTTACGAGCAATGACTACTTCGGATTTGACGGAGTGGCGCCGGGTGAAGAAGAAGAACCAAGCGGCCCTGAAGAGCCGGGAGGTCAGACTCCCTTCTTTAAAGAAACCTTCGGAACGGGAACTTATCCCAGCGGTAGCCGTCCGGTGATAGCCGACTTCACCGACTTCGACATGAAATCGCCTGTTACCTATGAAGATGCCTCCGGTGCAAATGATATTGCAGCGTCTCAGGAGATAATGGAACACACGTCTGGTTTAAGGCTGGCTCGGAAACCTATCTGACCATCAAGCATATTAATACCTTTGCCTATAGTGCGGTGACGCTGACTTATGAAGTAGCAGCCAACTTATATAATCAGGGCGAAACCGCTAATCTCAATGCAATATCCGTATCTTGTAATGGAACGGCGATGACCGTTTCCCCCGCCAGCCAGGATGTATCTAATGCCAACGGAGACAATTCGAAGTTCTACACCTTTACCGTAACCGGCATCCCGATTGCCGCAGACTTGACAATCGAATTTAAGGCTTCTGCTGACGGGAACAAATATGGCTTGCGTCTGGATAACATCAAACTAATCGGTAACCAATGAAGAAAAGACTGATACTATTCATCCTCATAACGGCATTCGCACTGCCCCGCCTGGTCGCTCAGACCCGGTTGGGCGTGTATGCCGCCGGATTTTACAACCTGGAGAACCTTTTCGATACGATTGATGACCCCGGCCCGGGCGACGACGAGTTCACCCCGGCAGGTGCCTACAACTGGACGCAGGATAAGTATGAGAAGAAGTTGCGCAACATGGCAACCGTTATCTCCCGCCTCGGTCGTGAAGTGTGCCCGGCAGGCCCTGCTTTCTTAGGAGTGTCGGAAGTAGAGAACAGACGGGTATTGGAAGACCTGGTGAAGACAGAACCGATGGCGTCTATGGGTTACGAGATTGTGCATTACGACTCTCCCGACCGTAGAGGAATTGATGTCGCCCTCTTGTATAATCCGAAACTGTTTAAAGTGACTTCATCGCAGGTCTATCCCTATCGCTACCCCAATGATACCACCTATCGCACCCGCGACCAGCTCTTGGTGAGTGGCACCTTGGCAGGCAAACCTTTCCATGTGATTGTAAACCACTGGCCTTCGCGCTACGGTGGAGACAAGTCTTCGGTTTTCCGTGAGTTTGCAGCTTCCATCACCAAGCACATTACCGACTCCATCCGCACGGCCGACCCGGCCGCCAAGGTGCTCATCGTAGGCGACTTGAACGACGACCCCGACAACAAGAGTTGCCGCGAAGTGCTGAAAGCCCGCAAGAAGCAAAGCGAAGTGGAACCGGACGGCTTGTTCAATGCCACCTGGGGATTGTTTGAAAAAGGAATAGGTTCTCTTTGCTACCAGAACCAGTGGAACCTTTTCGACCAGCTCATTATATCCGCCAATCTTTTAGGCAAAGATCGCTCTACCCTGAAATACTGGAAAGCGGAAATCTTCAACCGCGACTTCCTACTCCAAAAGGAAGGGAAATACAAGGGCTATCCCCTGCGCACCTTCTCGGGAAACGTCTTTCAGAACGGATATAGCGACCACCTTCCCTCATTAATTTATTTCGTCAAGGAGATCCGATAAGTTGTTCCGCAGGGAAAGAATTGAGACTTGCCTAGCCCCTATGCACAAGATGCCATCTTGCGCAGTATAAGATGCCATCTTGTGCTGCATGAGATGGCATCTTGTGCATGGATGATAGGCGAGATAAATGAATAAGAATAGGAAGGAAAGGGAAGAAGGCAGGGATTTAATGGGAATAATTAGTATAAAGTTCCTGTTTTACTGCTTCTCTTTTTGATTTCTTAACTCCGAAAGCTTCGTAAACATAAAGAAACCAACTACTTTTACCGCCGTATTTACAAGCATTTTGCAATAATTCTAATCAAACAAATATCAACTTAAGTCATTCTAAACATGAAACGCAAACTGCTGTTGCTACTATTGCTCGTGTTCGCTACCACACTGACAAGCCGGGCGCAAAATCAGGCATCAATCTCTGTTACCGTGAAGGGAGTACTCCTGGACTCACTGACCCAGGAAAAGTGAAATGTATGCCACCATCAAAATAACCAGAAAAAATGCCCCGGCCAGAGCGATAAAAATGGCAGTTACTGACGGTAACGGTAAGTTTCAGGAGAAACTGAGCGTGCCCGCAGGCGATTATGTCCTTGCCATTTCTTCGGTAGGCAAGTCGCCTGTAGTGAAAGAATTTAAAGTGACGCCCTCTACTAAGACGGTGGATTTTGGTACGCTGTATTCCTCCGAAGCCACCAACGAATTGAAAGGTGTGGAGATTGTGGCGCAGAAGCCTCTGGTGAAAGCGGACATCGACAAGATAGAATACAACGTGCAAGATGACCCGGACTCCAAGTCGAACTCCGTACTCGAAATGTTGCGCAAAGTTCCTTTGGTGACGGTGGACGGAGAAGACGATATCCAGGTGAACGGCAGCAGCAGTTTCAAGGTGTACGTCAACGGTAAGCCCAACAATATGATGAGCAACAACCCGACGGAGGTATTGAAAAGTATGCCTGCCAACTCCATCAAGCATATCGAAGTAATCACCAATCCCGGTCCCAAGTACGATGCCGAAGGGGTAGGAGGTATCCTGAATATCGTCACCGTGGGCAGCGGACTCGAAGGTTACACCGCCACCTTCAGCGGAAACGTGAGCAGCCGTGGTGCCGGCGGCGGTCTGTTCGGTACGGTGAAAAGCGGTAAGCTGACGGTAAGTGCCCGCTACGATTACAATTATAATGATCAGCCCCGCAGCTACTCCGGTGGAAACCGCCGTGCAGTGGGCGATATAAACAGCAATTCTTCCGATTTGGATTACAACGGTACGTACAAATGGCACGGTGACTTCCAGTCGGGCAGCATGGAGGCGAGCTACGACATCGACACGTTGCGTCTGGTGACAATGTCATTCGGCGTATGGGGCGGCGGCAACCGCAACCGCGGAGTAAACGGTACGGTGGCTACGGTGCCGGGAACGGACGACGGACTATACAGCTACGTATCCAACAGCAACAGCAAGAGTTCGTGGTATTCACTGGACGGTGGTGTCGACTATCAGCGCCTGTTCCACGTCAAAGACCGTATGCTGACGTTCTCGTATAAGATTAATACCCGTCCCCAGACTTCGGACTCGTATTCCGACTATAATGATATAGAGGCCGTTACCGACTGGCAAGACTTCGTGAAGCGCTTGCTCAACCAGCACAACGACGGTTCGCAGAGCGCGACCGAGCATACCTTGCAGGCCGACTATACCACCCCTTTCAAAAAGATACATACTTTTGAGACCGGTGTCAAGTACATTCTTCGCAATAATGTTTCCGAGAACGACCGCTATCAGCGCGAGGCGGGAAATACATCCGATTACGACTTCGATGCCGACCACAGCTCCCACTATAAGCACCTCAATGACATTCTGGCTGTCTATGCCGGCTATTCCGTGCGGGTGAAGAAGATTTCTGGCCGCGTGGGTCTTCGCTATGAGCATACGATACAGAACGTGAAGTACCTGCTGGGCAGGGGTGATGATTTCAAGAAGAACTTCGACGACATGGTGCCTTCTGCCAGTCTGGGATGGAAGTTGACGGATATGTCGAATTTGCGCTTCGGTTATAATATGCGTATCTACCGTCCGGGCATCTGGTCGTTGAACCCTTATTTGGACGATAGTAACCCCACGAACATCAGTCAGGGTAATCCGAACCTGGACAGTGAGAAGAGCCACTCTTTCAACATGAGTTACAGCAACTTCACACGCAAGTTCAATATCAATCTTTCGTTGCGCTACTCCTTCACCAACAACAGCATCGAGCGCGTCTCCACCATCATGCCCGATACGGATATTCCGGGCTTGAAGGACCCGACGGGAAAAGATGTGCTCTACTCCACTTATCAGAATATCGGTAAGAGCCGCGGTGCCAGCATGGGTGGTTATGCTAACTGGAACGCCACTTCCAGTACTCGTATTTATGCCAACTTCTACGGAAGCTACTCGTATCTGGAAGGTGCCGACGGCTTGAAGAGCGACGGCTGGAGCCTCTTCGCCTATGGCGGTGCGCAGCAGACGCTGCCCCACGACTGGCGCTCAGTCTGAACGTGTTCGGTCAGACGCCTTGGATTATGCTTCAGGGCAAGGGAAGCAGTTTCTTCGATTACGGATTGAGTGTCAACAAGTCTTTCCTCAAGAAGCGTCTTTCGCTTTCTGCCTTTGCCAGCAACTTCTTCAAGAAGTATATGAATAACACCAGTACGCTGGAAGGCACCGGTTTCACACAAGAAAGTTGGAACAAGTACAGCCGCCAGCGCTTTGGCGTGAGCGTCAGCTACCGCATCGGTGAACTGAAAGCTAGCGTGAAGAAGGCTGCCCGTACCATCAGCAACGACGACGTGAAGAGTGGCGGCGGAGAAGGTGGCGGCGGTGGAGCCGAATAGTATTTAAAGTATTAGGTATTAGGTATTAACTGTGCAGGCTATAGTGCAGTTAATACTTAATACCTAATACTTAATACCTAATACTTAATACCTAATACTTAATACCTAATACTTAATAC
>JAJQAY010000147.1:54475-56007 GCA_021203515.1 Bacteroides sp.
CTAATTAAACCCTAGCTTCTTCAATCCCTCCTGCACATCGGGATGGCTCATAAAAAGACGCCATAGCAACCCCGTGCGATAATTCTCAATCATTACCACTATCGGCCCCTGGTCGATGGCAAGATACCGTTGCGGATACCAATTGTCCGTTTCACTGAAAGCATCGTAGAAGCCGTAAGGCCCGAAGACCTTGTCGCCCATCTCACAGAGGTGGCGCATGACTTGCATGGAATACTCCGGCGTGTAGACAATGGACGACAGGGCGGCAGTGGGCGAGATAACTCCCTGGTCGTCGCGCTCATTGGGGCCGTGGGCGGCGTAGCCGTTGACGGAGTAGCTTGCCGTCAGTCCCCAGCAGTCGGGGCCGAAGCCTTTGTAGTGCTTGGGGTTGCGGATGCAGTAGGCACGGTTGACGAGGGTGAGGTTGCGCATTTCGTCGAAGTAGTTGGAGTAATATTCGTCTTTCAGTCCGATGGGGTCGAGGCCGAGGAAGGAGTATTGCGCCCAGAAGAGTGGACCGGCTTCACCGCCCTGATAGCGGAGGTGGAGGGGAATACCCTCTACGGTGTGCGGGTCTACGATGGCTCCGTTCTGTGCCCAACCTTCATGGTAGACAGCGGCGGGCACTCCATGCGTGGGCGAGGCGGCGGCGAGGATATACATGATGAGGCACTCGTTGTAACCATGCACGGGGAAGTTCATCTTCCAACCGTATTGGGGGCTCCAATGCCAGTAGAGCACGTTCTGGTCGCCCTGGCGGTAGAAGTTCCAGTCCACCTCGCGCCAGAGGCGGTCGATGCGGGCGGCAAGCGCCTGCTCTAGTTCCGACAGTTCCGCTTCGGCCGGGGATGACGCATTCTCTTTCTTTCCGGCATAATATTGGTGAACGGCCAGGAGGGCTTGCATGATGAAGGCGGTTTCTACGAGGTCGCCACCGTTGTCTTGTTCTCCGAAGGGTTTCACCTTGCCGGTGTTACCTTCCCACCAATGCGGGTAGGCACCATGAAAGCGGTCGGCGGTTTCGAGGAAGGAGACGATGCGCTCCATGCGCTTCAGACCTTCCTGACGGGTGACATAACCGCGGTCGATACCGGCCAGAATGGCCATAATGCCGAAACCGCTACCGCCGGAGGTAATGACGTTCCGGTCGTTCTGGGGATAGACACCGTCCATGTGGATGCGCTCGCGGGCGAGGCCGCTGACGGGTTCGGCGCCATCCCAGAAGTAATTGAAGGTGCGGCGCTGCACGGTGTCCAGCAGGGCGTCGTCGGAGAGGGGTTCTTGGGGATGTTCTCAGTCGGGGTGTTAGTTGCCGGGGTGTTCCCTCCGGCGCCGGCCTTTTTCGAACCGCAACTGCCGACTACGAGCAGCAGGCAGAGAAGAGGGATATATGTTCTTACTGGTTTCATAATGCTTATTGATGTTTATAGTATCTCAATTCTCCTCCTCCTGGGAGGAGGAGAATTGAGATACCATTAATTGAGATACCATTAATTGAGATACCATTAATTGAGATACCATTAATTGAGATA
>JAJQAY010000147.1:56107-82402 GCA_021203515.1 Bacteroides sp.
CCACTAATTGGGATACTATCGTTATTTTAACGTAATCCGTGTCGTCTTCGTGGCGCGGCTGCTCCCGCCTATGAAGAGGTCGAACTCTCCCGGCTCGGCCACATGCTTCAGGTCGTAGTCATAGAAGCGCAGCAAGTCCGGTGTAATCTTGAAAGATACTGTCTTGCTTTCGCCGGCACGGAGGGAGATACGCTCGAAACCCTTCAGCTCGCGCACGGGCGGGTGATGTTGCCCACAAGGTCGCGGATGTAGAGCTGCACTACTTCGGTGCCTTCGTGTCGACCCGTATTAGTGACGGTGACTACGGCGGTGATGGAACCGTCCTGCGTCATTGTCGGTGTGCTTAGGGCGATGTCGCTATATTGGAACGTGGTGTACGACAGCCCATAGCCGAAGGGATACAGTGGCTCGTTGTCCACATCCAGATAATTGCTTCGGAACTTCTCGAACCATTTCCCGTCTGCCAGCGGGCGTCCGGTGTTCTTATGATTGTAGAACAGCGGTATCTGCCCTACGTTCTTCGGGAAGGTCATCGTCAGCTTGCCGCTCGGGTTGACGTCGCCGAACAGCACGTCGCCGATGGCATACGCCGCTTCGCTGCCGCCAAACCATACGTTGAGGATGGCAGGCACGTGTGCCTGCTCCCATGTCAGCGTCAGCGGTCGGCCGGTGAAGAGTGTCAGCACTACAGGCTTTCCGGTTTTCAGCAAGGCTTCCAACAACGTGCGTTGTACATCAGGGATATCGAGGTCGGTGCGGCTACTGCTTTCACCGCTCATCTCCGATGACTCGCCCAGGGCGGCGATGATGACATCCGCACCGGCGGCAGTCTTCAGCGCTTCGTCCAGTAGTTGGCGGTCCGTGCGGTTGTCGCGGTTCAGCGAGCGACCGAATAGGGTGGCTCGCTCTTCGTAGGCGGCATCACCGAGGAGGTTGCTGCCTTTGGCGTAGGTGACGGTTACTTTGCCTGCCAGCATCTCCTTCAAGCCTTCATACAAGGACGGATAGTCATCGAGCCGGGCGGCTACGCTCCACGTGCCGGGCATGTTGCTGCGGGTGTTTCCCAACGGGCCGATGACGGCTACCGTACCCTGCTTCTTCAGAGGAAGGAGGGGCTGGGGCAGAGCACCCGAATGCTGCTTCACACTGTCGTTTTTCAGCAGGACGAAACTCTCGGCGGCAATCCGGCGGGCAGCGGCACGGTGCGCTTTCGTGAAGATGTCGCGGGCGGGGCGGGCGAGGTCACAGTATTTATAGGGTTTGTCGAACAGTCCTAGCCGGTACTTCGCTTCAAGCACGCGGCGACAGGTGGTGTCCAACGTCTTCATGCTTACTTTGCCCTCTACGACAGATTTCCTCAAAGTGCCTACAAAGCCTTCACTCACCATATCCATGTCCACGCCCGCATTGATGGCGCGGGCGGAGACAGTTTGAAGGTCTCCGATGCCGTGCTCTATCATTTCGGATATTCCCGTGAAGTCGGTGACGACGAAGCCCTGAAAGCCCCATTGCTTGCGAAGCACATCGGTCAGCAGCCAGCGATTGGCAGTGGCGGGCACGCCGTCCACTTCGTTGAAGGATGCCATGACGCTGCCCACACCTGCTTCGACGGCAGCCTGGTAGGGATACATGTATTCGTTGAACATGCAGTTGCGGCTCATGTCCACCGTGTTGTAGTCACGTCCCGCTTCGCCTGCTCCGTAGAGGGCGAAGTGCTTGACGCACGCCATGATTTCATCGTCCCGCTTCAACTGTTCTTTCAGGTTATTTCCCTGATAGCCGTACACCATTGCCTTTGCAATGGCCCCACCCAGGAAGGGGGCTTCACCCGAACCTTCGGAGACACGTCCCCAACGAGGGTCGCGGCTGATGTCCACCATCGGGCTGAACGTCCATGAGATGCCATCGGCACTGGCTTCTACGGCAGCGATGCGGGCGGATTCCTCGATGGCAGCCATATCCCACGTGCACGACAGCCCCAGTGGGATGGGGAAGATGGTTTCGTAACCATGTATCACGTCCATACCAAACAGCAGGGGGATGTCCAGGCGGGAGTTTTCCACGGCCAGTCTTTGCACGTCACGTATCCGGGCTGCTTCTTTCAGATTGAACAGCCCGCCCACCAGTCCTTGCTCAATCTTCTTAGCGACGTCACTGCTTTTGGCTTGTCCGGTGGTGATTTCGCCCGTTACGGGCAGGTTCAACTGGCCTATCTTCTCTTCCACTGTCATCCGTTTCATCAGTGCGTCGATGAAGCGGTTCATATCCTGTGGGGACTTTTGCTCCTGCAGGGCGGTGGCGCTCAGTAGGGCGGCGGCCAACAAGGCGGTTGTTTTTTTTGATAATCTTCTTCATGCTTTGGCTAATTACAAATTACTAATTACGTTGCTTATTATGTCTTTGATTATTCTGATGTAAATGATAATCTATTTGCAAGAGTGACTTCATTCCCCTCCTCCTGGGAGGAGGGGTGCCCAAAGGGCGAGGTGGTAGGTGAATACATAAGATAAATCATTCTTTCAAGGTATTATCTTTACCTACCACCTCCCCCCCCGTTGGGGTACTCCTCCTCCCAGGAGGAGGAGAATTGAGATGGTCTTGCTAGTACATACCATACATCTATCTTTGCGCCCTGTAAGGGCAAAAGCCTATACACATTCTTATGCCCTTTCAGGGCGTAGTTTGTGGGGTATCCCTAAACCCAGGGCGTTGCCATGGGCTATAAGATAAAAGGCTTTCAGCCTTAGATTGCGCTATGACGCTGCATAGTAACTCTCAACTCTTAACTTTCAACTTTCAACTGCGAAGCTTCGCTTCGCTAATAGTCCGGATTTTGCACCAACACCCCGTTCGACTTATCTATCTCCGGCTGCGGCAACGGCAACAGTGCGTTCTTGTCCTGATAGTTCTTTCCGGCAGCCTGCAGCACCTGCTTGGCGATGCCCCAACGGACGAGGTCATAGAAGCGGTCGGGCTCCGACGCCAGCTCTACCCGGCGTTCGTGGCGGATAGCCTCCCGCAGTACACTTTGGTCGGTGGAGGTCACCTTCGGCAATATGTCGGTATTCGTGCCGCGGGCGTGGGCGCGTACCTGCTCCAAGTAGCCGACAGCTTCGCCCGGGATACCCTTCTCATTGGCGGCTTCGGCTGCCATCAGCAACACGTCCGGATAGCGGATGATGCGGATATTCACCCAGAAACCTTCTTTGGTGTACTTCTTGCGCAGTTCCGGCTCCGTATATGCCTTCTTGTTGAAATAAGCGCCCATGGCGGTGGAGACTGGCGACTCGCCCCAGGGCTTGTTCGTATTCTCCGGGGTGATGGGGTCGCTTACGCTCCGGCGGAAGTAGAGTAGCGTGGCATCGCGGCGCGGGTCGCCCGCTTCGAAAGCTTCGCCTACCAACGTAGTTCCCATGTGCCAACCCCAGCCCAAGTCCCACTCGCCGGCACCGCGCACACCTTGTATCTGGCAGAACTGGCTGCCGATGACGTCGCTGTTCTTCATGGCGTCGGTGGCTTCGCATTGCAGCTCGAAGATGCTGGCGCCGCAGTTCTCACCTTCCACCGTGAAGACCTTGTCCACCGGTGTGTTCAGGTTGTAGAGACCGGACTTGATGACATCCGTGGAGGCGTCGTACATATTGTCCCAGTCATTGCGCATCATATAGGTGCGGGCATGCAGCGAGCGTGCGGCTCCCCAGGTGATGCGGCCCGTATATTCGGAACTCCATTGCAAGGGCAAGCATTTCTCGGCTTCGGTCAGGTCGCTGTCTATCTGCTCGTATATCTTGTCCGCTGTGGTCTTGGCGATATTGGCATCGGCAGCTTCCGTCACCTTGAAAGTGACAAGCGGCACTTCGCCCCACGCACGCACCAGGTTGAAGTAGCAGTAGGCGCGAAAGAAGAGGGCTTCGCCTTTGGTGCGTATGTTCTCCAGGTCGTCCTTGTGCTCGCTCTTCTCCAGGTCGTCGAGGATTTCGTTGCACTGGTAGATGATTTTATAATTCTGTCCCCAGTAGGCGTTCAGGGGACCGTTGGAAGCCGTATATTCAAAGTCGTCCCACATGGAGGCTTCTTGGCCGCCGTCGCCCACGTCGCTCCCCTTCTCGGAGTCTTCGCTGCGCACCATGTGCACCATGAAGGCGGGGATGCCGGCAGTGATGTTATACGAGCGCATCAGGTAGTAGACGTTATACATCTTTCCAACCACGAGGGCGTTCGGTGCGTCATCCTCGGTGAACTGTCCCAGCGGGTCGCGGTCGAGGAAGTCGTTGCAGGCGGTCAGGGCGAGAGCAGTGACGCCTGCCAGTAAGGATAGGATTAGGTTCTTTATCTTCATATCTTTATTCTTTTAATTTTCAACTTTCACCTTTCAACTCTCAAAACGTCAGATTAAACCCGAACGTATAAATCGCCGGCATCGGATAACTGCCGTCATCCACCCCGAACGCAATGGCGGAGCCGCCCAACTCGGGCGTATAACCGGTGTTATGCTTCCACGTCTTCAGGTTCTGGATATTCACATAGAGCTTCAGCGCCTGCATACCAATCCTCGAAATCAAAGTCTTGTCGAAGTTATAGGCCAACTGCACGTTGCGGATGCGGAAGAAGCTGCCGTCTTCGATGTAATAGTCCGAGTTCATGTTATTGATGCTGTGCCTCGTGTTCAGCAGCGGTTGGGAGTTGCTGGTGCCCGGCCCGTGCCAGCGGTCCATGCGTTGCTCCATAAAGTTGAACTGGCTCCAGTTGTAGTTGTCCCAGGTGCGGAATATCTGGTTGCCTCCTTGACCCATCAGGTCGATGCCGAGCTCCCAGTTCTTGTAGTCCACGCCGAGGGTGATGCCATAAGTCACGTCCAGCGTAGGGTCGCCAATCATCGTGTGGTCGGCAGGCGTAATCTCACCGTTGCCGTCTACGTCCTTAAACTTCAAGTCGCCCGGTGTGACGTTTGCCAGCGTGTTCTTGGGCGAATGGGCGATTTCCTCCTCCGTCTGGTAGACACCTTCCACCTTGTAGCCGTAGAAGTATCCGATGGGGTAGCCCGCCATGGTGTAACTCTGACTCTTGTCGCCCGCAATGATGGAGTATCCCTCTTGCACCAGGCTCAGCACTTTGTTCTTAATCGTCGTCAGGTTGGCACCTACGTTGTAGCCCCACTCGCCAATTTGGTCGCGCCAACTGATGGCAAGTTCTACGCCACTGTTCCTGATAGAGCCGAGGTTGCCGATGCCCGGCACGGTTCCCGAGATGCCTGGAACTTCTGCCAGCAAGTCTTTGGTCGTCTTCTTATAATACACTCCTTCGAAGTGCAGTCGGTTGCGGAAGAAGTTCGCCTCCGCACCGGCTTCCCAAGCTTCTACCTTTTCCCATTTCAGATGCGGATTTGGCAGATAAGACAGTTGGTAGCCCGGATAGATGGCCGACGGAGTGCCGAACACGGCGGAGCAGGCATTTGTCAGCAGCGGTTCGGCGGGATAGGCGCGGTCCAGGTTCTGATTGCCGAGCGTGCCCCAGGAGCCTTTCAGCTTCAACATATCCAGCCACGTGATGCCCTTCATAAACTCTTCCTCACTCATCAGCCAGCCCGCACCCACGGAGTAGAAGTTCTGTCACTGGTTGCCGGTGTAGGAGAAGGCGGAAGATTCGTCGCGGCGGAACGAACCGTTGAAGAGATACTTGCCCCGGTAGTTGTAGAGCACACGTCCCAACATGGATACAGTGCTGCGCTCCCACTGGGTGCTTTCGTTGGTGGCGATGGCGGCATCTCCGATGCTTACGTACCACTTGTCCGAATTATCCGGAATAACCAGTCCGACGCCCTGCGCGCGTGCCGCTCCCAGCATTTCATACTTATTATAGTAGGTAGTGAAACCTGCTGTAGCCGTCAGGCTGTGCTCGCCCCACGTGTTGGTGTAAGTCAGCAGATAATCGCTCTGCACCTTCATTTCCGTCTCTTTGCTCTGCCGGACACCGGTCTTCCCGTCGCCCAGCGTAACGACATCGCCCTCTACCGTGCTGTCGAATACCTTAATAATAGGTGTATAAACGCGGGTACTGTTGGACGCATAGTCCATAGATTACATCACTTTAGCCTGGAAATGTTTCAGGAAGTCCCATTGCCCGTACACATTGCCCGAAGCGCGGTAGTTCTCGGCGCGGGTGGTGTTGGCTTTCAGGTCCACGTCTACCATCGGGTTGTTCATCTGTGCTTTCTGGAAGCCGGGCAGCGAGGTGTACAATCCATACTCTTCGTTGAACACCGGCACCACCGGAGCGGCACGCAGTGCCGTTGCCACGCTTTTCATATCGGCAGGTAGCATCCGTGCACCGTTGAACTGGAAACCTACCTTGAAGTTATCCGTAACGTTGTAGTCGTTGCTGGCATTCAGTGTCACCTTACTATACTTCTCATGCTTGATGCTTCCCTGCTCGTAGGCATAGCCCGCGCCCAGGTAGAAACTATGCTTGGCCGAGGCGCCCGTGATGCTGACGTTATTATTCGTGATAAATCCCGTCTGGAATATCTCGTCCTGCCAATTGGTGTTGCCTGTCCACGGCGTGAAGTCGTAGGCAGGGCTGCCCTCGTTCTTCAACTGTTCGTTATAGGGTTTCTTGAACCCGGCGGCATCCACCATCGCTATCTTATTAGTCACCGCCTTGAAACCGAACGACCCGTTGATGTTGACGCGTGTCTGTCCTTCTTTGGCCTTTTTGGTGGTGATGATGATGACACCGTTGGTACCGCGCACGCCGAAAATGGCAAGCGACGACGGGTCTTTCAGAATTTCCATCGACTCGATGTCTTGCGGGTTCAGGAAGTTGATGTTATCGTTGAACAGCCCGCCCACTACGTACAGCGGTTTGTATCCGTTGATGGAGTTCGTGCCTCGCACCCTTATTTCCGGGTCTGCTCCCGCCTTACCGGAATTAATAACTTGTACGCCAGCTACCTTTCCCTGCAACGCCGATACCGGATTGGCTACCGGCTTGTTGGCAATCTCCTCGCCTTTCACGTTTGTGATAAACCCGGTCAGGTCGCGCTTCTTGGCACTACCATATCCGATGACCACGGTCTCTGCGAGCATCTGCGCATCGTCCTGCATCTGTACGTTGATAACATTTCGGTTGCCCACTTTGATAAATTGTTTCACCATGCCCACGTACGAAAATTCCAGTGTGGCTTCGGGAGGTACTTGGATGGAATATTTCCCGTCAATATCCGTAATCACTCCGTTTGATGTGCCCTGTTGCAACACAGAGGCTCCGATTAGAGGTTCGCCCGTGGCATCGGTCACGGTGCCGCTCACTGTGTGGGTTTGGGAGAAACCGGGTGTTGCCGCAAGGAGCAGGCACGCCATTAGAAATTGATTTCTCAGCCAGGAGGCTTTCTCCATAGGAAGTTTAGGTTTTTTCTTCATTGCATATAATTTTAGTGGATAACTAATTTGATTGTCTCCTCTGAACAATCCAAATGCAAAAAAGATTTCAACAGTTTGGAGTTCCCCCGTTTTTAACACAATACAAAAAAAGAACTCCGGAAGTCATAGACCTCCGGAGTTCTCCTATTTTTTAAATATAATATGAATGAAAAAAACAAGTGCGGGTGATAGGACTCGAACCTACACGCCTCACGGCACCAGATCCTAAGTCTGGCGCGGCTGCCAATTACGCCACACCCGCGGGGTAATTCCGTTAAGCGGTTGCAAATATAGGAAGTTTTCCCGACTTGGCAAGCAAAAGTGTAAAGAAAGTTATTTATTCTCTTCCGGAGTCCACTTCCCGTTTAGGAAAGCGCGCGCCTTTTCGATGATGGAGTCGATGCCCCGGGCCTCGTCGCTCTCGTCCATGTCTACCTTGATGTCCGGGTCTATGCCCCACTTAATCTGCTCTTTGTGAATGTTGAACTGCGGACTGGCGGAGAAACGTACCGTCCATCCGTTGGGCAGTTCGGAGGTGAAAGGCATACCGGAGCCGCCACCGGTCTTGTCGCCCATGAGGGTGACATTGGGCAGGACGCTCATTTGGTTGACGAAGTCGTTGGTGGCACTGTACGAACGGCGGTTGGTCAGTACGACCACCTTTTTCTGCCAGCGCACGCCGTCGTTCGGTTCCAGATAAATGGGGTAAGGTTCGGAGAAGTCGTTATGACCTTTGCCGGTCTTGTGGCTGATGTATCCGGTCAATACCTTTTCGTTGGTGAAGCGGGCGGCAATGCGGGTGGAGTTGGTGACGTTGCCGCCTCCGTTGCTGCGCACATCGATAATCAGTCTGTTGGCGACGGCAAGATAGGGGAGCATTTCATCCAGATTTCCATTGCCCACGGGCGAAGAGAAACTCTCGTAGCGCATATAGCCGATGTTGTCGTCGAATAGCTTGTACTTGATGCCGGCGGCTGTGCGGTAGTTGCCGTTACTGGCTTTCCCAAGGTAGTTGTCTTCCAGAATGTCTTCGCGGAAATTGCGCAGATAGTCCTGATACCAGGCGTCATAATAGGACACGTTGTGCGATGCGGCAAGGTTGACATGCCCGTCCTTCAGCTCGTTCAGCATCTTGCCCAGCACTTCAAACAGCCCGTCGCTACTCATGTTGTTGGTGACGAGTTTGTTGTATTGGGTATGTATCGCCTCCCAGTCTATTTGCTTGTATTCCAGAAAGCAGTATTGCTCGTCGATAATCTTCCACAACGCCTCGAAGCTTCCTTGCGGCGTGTTGGTCATGTCTTCCTCGCGGATGCAACCGCCCAGCAGAGGCAATAGTGCGAGTCACAACCCCCAACTTCTTATTAATCTTATCGTCTTACCGGTTCTCATCTTGTTATCTCTTTTTGTTGGGCAACAGATACAATTCTTTCACAAATCCCACCATGAACACATGCGAGTAGGTATGTATCTTTATACCATTCACGTCCGATTGCTGCGCATCCCACAAATAAGCCAGGCGCATCTTCATGCGGCCTACGGGAAAGTCCGCCGTCAGCATCTGCCTCAGCGAGGGCTGGTTGTGCAACGACGTGAATTTCACTACGCCGCTACTGTTTCCCAGCGAGAATATCTCATAGTAAGATTGTCCGTAGTGCGGAGAGAACATGACGCCCATCAGCGGCAGGTTCACCTGATAGCGCAAGGTCAGCGGATAGTTCTTTATCCGCAAGTCCCATATCGCCATGCCCGAAGCATCGAGATTGATATACGCCCGTGCCGAAGCGGGATTGTTGCCGTTGCGCAGGTTGTAGACAAAGCCGCCGTTCAGGTCAGCCAGTCCGCCGGCAAGCAACTTGAAGTTGCTTGTGATGGGGAAGTTGTAGTGCAACCCGTAGTTCCAGTTGGCCAGTGCGGCGAATGTATTGTTGTTGTCCACCTTGTTGTGGGTGTAGCTGGCGTCTGCCTGGAAGAAGTTTTGCAGGGACAGGCGGCCGTTCGCCCATTTCGTCAGGCGCATGCTCTCGCGGGAGATGCGGAAGTCGATGCCGGTGTATTCCTGCGGAGACAGATACGTGTCGAATATATTTGTAAAACCTACGCCGTACATCGTGGCATGGGTCATGAGGCGATTGGGTTCCAAACCTTCCACCTCCGTCGGAAGCTTGGCTTGCAGGCTGCCTGCTCCCCAGAACAGACACGCTGTAACTATTCCTAGTTTATGTAGTTTCCTTTTTACTGTCTTCGTCTTTTTCAGCGTCATCGTCGTTCGAGAACAATTTCATTTGTCCCGTCAGTTCATCCAGTATGTCCCATTCGCTCTTGCTGTCGTCGGGGTCGAGGATGGTGGCATCTTCTTCATTATCCCCTTCTTCTCCGGAAGTTTGCGGTACTTCGGGTTTGCGGGTCGGTTCCAGTTCATTGATGGTTTCGATAGTGAAGGTAGTCAGTCGCTTGCCTCTGGCTTTGAAACCTTTCACGCCGATAAAATCGTCCGCCTCTATCAGCAGCGGTTCGCGGAAACTGTCGTGACCGCCGAATACCACTTCCAGTCGCGGATAATATTCATCCGTCAAGAGGATGAGGCGGGTGTCTTTGTTCTCGCCCAGGTAGTTCTGCTTGCGGGCGCTTGCTTCGAAGCAGAAGCGCTTGATATACGGATAATTCTGTTGGTCGGCATCGTAGAGTACGGCCGTCCACACCTTGTTCGGGTCGTATTTCTCCAATACGCGGATGCTGTCTTCGTAGTGATTGTTGAGGTCGAAGTTCGTGATGTAGAAATCACCGTCGTTCAGCACCACGAGGATGCTGTCGTCGCTCTGGTATTCGCCCAGGTACTCGCCGCGTCCGTCGTAGTTGAGGCGCAGCACGTCGCGGTCGAACCATACCTTCCGTCCGCCCAGCGTAGAACCGCCGCGCTGCTTCAGTGCTATCTTGTGTACGGGCAACTTCGTCAGGATGTTACCCATTGCCTGCCGTCCCTTGATATTGATGTTGCTGAAATCTTCTTCGAAGATGATGCGGCGCACGCGCGGGTTCGGCTTCAGGGTCACTTTGATAATTTCCGCTTCTCCGTTGGGGTTGGCGCTGAAGTAAACGATGCGTGAGTCCGGTGTGCCCTGCGTTACGTCATATTCACGGTTGCGCACGATGGAAGTCACGGCAAACCGCTTGATGTAGTGGGTGCCTTCCTTGCCGTCGCGGTAGACCACATTATAGATGATGCGCTTGTCGTTCTTCTTGAACACGGCAACGTAAAGAATGTTTTTGCCCACAAACTTCTTGTCGGCCACCGGCGTAATGATATACCGCCCGTCGCGGAAGAAGAGGATGACATCGTCGAGGTCGGAGCAGTTTGCCACAAACTCGTCTTTCTTCAGGCTCGTGCCGATGAAACCTTCTTCGCGGTTGATATAGAGTTTTTCGTTGGCTTCCACCACCTTAGCGGAGTCGATGGTGTCGAAGTTGCGCAGCTCCGTGCGGCGCGGGAAGTTCTTTCCGTATTTCTCTTTCAGCATCTTGAACCAGTCCACGGTATACTCCACGATGTTGACGAGGTGGCGGTCTATCTCCTTGATGTCCTCGTTCATGCGGGCAATCAGGTCCTTCGCCTTGTCGGAGTTGAACTTGAGGATGCGCGCCATCTTGATTTCCATCAGGCGGAGAATGTCATCCTTCGTCACTTCGCGGATGAACGTAGGATAGTAGGGAGTCAGCCGCGAGTCGATGTGCGCGCAGGCGGCGTCCATATCTTTTGCCTGTTCAAATTCCTTATCCTTATAGATACGTTCTTCGATGAAGATTTTCTCCAGCGAGGCGAAGTGCAGGCTTTCCAGTATTTCGCCCTTGCGGATTTCCAGTTCCATCCGCAACAGTGCCAATGTGTTGTCCACCGACTTCTTCAGCACATCGCTCACGGTGAGGAAGTGCGGTTTCTGGTCGTCGATGACGCAACAGTTGGGCGAGATGCTCACTTCGCAGTCCGTGAAGGCGTACAGCGCATCAATCGTCTTGTCCGATGAAACGCCGGGTGCGAGGTGCACCAATATCTCTACGTTGCTGGACGTAAGGTCTTCTACCTTCTTTATTTTTATCTTTCCCTTTTCGCTTGCCTTCACGATGGAGTCGCAGACGCTGGTCACTGTCTTCCCGTATGGAATTTCCTTGATGGCAAGCGTCTTGTTGTCCACCTTCTCTATCTTGGCACGCATGCGCACCGCCCCGCCGCGTTCACCGTCGTTGTATTTGGCCACGTCGATGTTGCCGCCGGTCTGGAAGTCGGGATATATCTTGAACTCCTCGTTGTGCAGATATTGCACGGATGCGTCGCAAAGCTCGTTGAAGTTGTGCGGCAGTATTTTGGACGACAGACCTACGGCGATACCTTCCACGCCCTGCGCCAGCAGCAGCGGGAACTTCACCGGCAGCGTCACCGGCTCCTTGTTTCGTCCGTCATACGAGAGTTTCCATTCGGTAGTCTTGGGGTTGAACACCACGTCGAGCGCAAACTTCGACAGGCGCGCCTCGATATAACGGGGGGCGGCGGCGCTGTCTCCCGTAAGGATGTTTCCCCAGTTTCCCTGGCAGTCGATGAGCAGGTCCTTCTGGCCCAGTTGCACCAACGCGTCTCCGATAGAAGCGTCACCGTGCGGGTGGAACTGCATGGTATGTCCCACGATGTTTGCCACCTTGTTGTAGCGCCCGTCTTCCATGCGCCGCATGGAGTGCAGGATACGCCGCTGTACAGGCTTCAGTCCGTCCATGATGTGAGGCACGGCACGTTCCAGGATTACGTAGGAGGCATAGTCCAGAAACCAATTCTGGTACATGCCGCTCAACTGATGCTTGACGTTTGCGTCGCTTGTGTCTGCCGGCCTATAGTCCGAATGTCCTTCGCCCCCTTCCGGGAGCTCCTTATCCAAGTCGTCTTTGGGTGCTTCTAAATCTTCGCTCATAATTTGTTCGGGAATTGTCTATTCTTTTGGTATAACTGGGTTTCCAGTTGCAGGCAAAAATACGAAATTTATCGGGAAAATCGGCAAATCCCTTTAAAAAACAAGGCATAGAGGTCACTTATCAAACTTCTTTTGCATGCAGGGAAGAGATGTTTTACTCGTAGGGAAGACTTAAAACAAAGCCTTTGTTTCTACAAATAAAGCCTTTGTTTATAAGAATAAAGCTTTTGTTTTTATAAATAAAGCTTTTGTTTTAAGTCTTCCCTACGAGTGAGGCAGGTTTCCCTTGTGGGCAAGAAGTCTTTCCCTAGTTGTCAAAACAGTCTTTATTATTCAATTTCCTTTAAAACAAAGAGCTTTTTTATTATTCCCGGGTCTCTTTTGTGGAAGACTCCATTCATTTTATAAGATAAATCCCTATCTTTGTGGCGCTTTTTAGCTAAACAAAGATTTCAAATTAATTTAAGCTACAACAAGAAATGGCACAAGAAGACGTTTTTAAGAAACTCGTATCACACTGCAAGGAATATGGTTTTGTGTTCCCTTCCAGCGATATTTATGACGGACTGGGAGCTGTATACGACTACGGTCAGATGGGTGTGGAACTGAAGAACAACATCAAGCAATACTGGTGGCAGAGCATGGTGCTGCTACACGAAAATATAGTCGGCATCGACTCAGCTATCTTTATGTACCCCACTATTTGGAAGGCAAGCGGACACGTGGATGCTTTCAATGACCCGTTGATTGACAACCGCGACTCCAAGAAACGCTATCGTGCCGATGTCTTGATTGAAGACCAACTGGCCAAGTACGATGATAAAATCAATAAGGAAGTAGCGAAGGCTGCCAAACGTTTCGGAGATGCTTTTGACGAAGCACAGTTCCGCAGCACGAACGGTCGTGTGCTGGAACATCAGGCTAAGCGCGATGCTTTACACGAACGTTTTGCCAAGGCCTTGAACGATAACAATCTCGATGAACTTCGCCAGATTATCATTGACGAGGAGATTGTTTGCCCTATCAGCGGTACGAAGAACTGGACGGAAGTACGTCAGTTCAACCTGATGTTCTCTACCGAAATGGGTTCTACGTCCGATGGCGCCATGAAGATTTATCTTCGTCCGGAGACGGCACAAGGTATCTTCGTGAATTATCTGAACGTGCAGAAGACTGGTCGTATGAAGATACCTTTCGGTATCGCACAGATTGGTAAGGCTTTCCGTAACGAAATCGTGGCCCGTCAGTTCATCTTCCGTATGCGCGAGTTCGAGCAGATGGAAATGCAGTTTTTTGTGAAACCGGGAACGGAACTCGAATGGTTCAAGACTTGGAAAGAAATCCGCCTGAAATGGCACAAGGCGCTGGGTTTTGGCGACGACCATTATCGTTATCACGACCATGATAAACTGGCTCACTATGCCAATGCCGCTACCGATATAGAGTTCCTGATGCCGTTCGGCTTCAAGGAAGTGGAGGGTATCCATAGCCGCACGAACTTCGACTTGTCTCAGCACGAGAAGTTCTCCGGCAAGAATATCAAATACTTTGACACGGAAACGAACGAGAGCTATACGCCGTATGTCATCGAGACTTCTATCGGTGTAGACCGCATGTTCCTCAGCATCATGTCGGCTGCATGCTGCGAAGAGCAGTTGGAGAATGGTGAGAGCCGTGTCGTTTTGAAGTTGCCTGCTGCGTTGGCTCCGGTGAAGTTGGCGGTGATGCCGTTGATGAAGAAAGACGGGCTGCCCGAGAAGGCACGTGAGATTATCGACGACTTGAAGTTCCACTTCCACTGCCAGTATGATGAAAAGGATAGTATCGGTAAGCGCTACCGCCGTCAGGATGCTATCGGTACTCCGTACTGTGTAACTGTAGACCATCAGACGCTGGAAGATAACTGCGTGACGCTGCGCAATCGTGATACGATGCAGCAGGAGCGTGTAGCTATCTCCGAACTGAATAATATTATTGCAGACCGTGTCAACATCACGTCGTTGCTGAAGACGCTGCAATAGGAATACAAATTACGAATTACAAATTGCTAAAGAGAGCAGTGAGTGCCGCTTATAGGGATGTAATTCGTGATTTGTAATCAGTAATTTGTAATTCGTAATTTGTAATTGATTAAAATGAGAAAACCATTCCTTTTGTTTTTGCCTTGCTTGCTATTTATAGTTGGTGCAATGGCATCCTGCGACGAAGTAGAAGAAGTAGGAATATATGATAACTGGCAAGCGCGTAACGAGGCATTTATTGACTCGATAAAGGCGGAAACCGGTGATAATTTTGTAGCTACAATCGAAAAGGCTGATGCTATGGAGCCTGGTGTTCTGTTTGCAATACAAGCGAGAACTGCAGGAACGGGTAATCAATATGTATATTGCAAGAAACTGGTAGCGAATAAGGATGGAGAGCGCCCGCTTTTTTCGGGGTATCATTCAGCAGTCAGTGCCTATTATTGTGGCTCTTACATTACAGGTACTTTTTTTGATGCGCGTTTTGATGGCTATACTGCGCTCGACCAACAAGCGCCTACTTCACCTGCAAAGGATCCGACAGAGTTTAATTCTCCTGCCACTCTTCAGACTAATAATATGGTTTCTGGTTTTATGTGGGCTTTGCAATTTATGAGAATAGGTGAGCGATGGATGATATACATTCCATGGCAATGTGGGTATGGTGCAAGTGATTATACTGTAAAGCTGCCTGATGGTACGACAAAAACAATTTTGGGTCATTCGGCTTTGACATTCGATGTGGTGTTGGATAGGATGATTGATTAAATGAATAATAATGATATAAAAGGGTGGTGAAGACTAATACTTTACCACCCTTTCTGTTTTTATGAACTTTAGTCTAAATATTCTTCTTAATCGCCTTTACCCAAATCTTATATCCTTCTTCTTCCAAATGCAATCCGTCGGTAGTTAAATCTGGACGTAATACATTGGTTCCTTTTTCTGTAAATAGGGGGAAGAGGTTGATGTAGGTGATGCCTTTCTCTTTAGCTAATGCTTCCAACTTTTGGTTGGTTTCGGGTATCATAGGCGTCTTTCCTATCATCGTCTTGTAGCGGCCGAAACTCTCGTTGATGGGGAGCAGGCTTTGCAGGTAAAGTTTAGTATCGGGAGACTCCTTCTGGATGCGGTCTATGGTGAGACGGATCATTCCGATGATGCTGTCGGATGTCAGGTCATGGGAAATATCGTTGACACCGATGAGGAGGAACAGTTTGGATGGATGTCCCGGCAGTATCTGGTGCAGGCGGTCGTAGATGCCCATTACTTCATCACCGATGATGCCGCGATTGCGTACATTCTTATTGCCGAGGCGGGCGGCCCAGTCACCACCGTTCTCTGTCAGGCTGTTGCCCAGCATCACGATGTCTTTGTCGGTGATGGCAGGCTCATCCATGAACTGGAGGAAGCGTTTGTAATAATGGTTGGTGTATAGGCGCGGAGTGGGATAGATGGAAGCGGCTACGGCGTTGGATACCAAGGAGCGCAGACGTACGACACTGTGCCCGTCTTCGGGGTGCACGGCGTTGATAAGCAGGATGACAGAGGTGTCATTGTCCGGGTCGATAACGATGGAAGTGCCGGTGTAGCCGGTATGTCCGTAGGTGTTCGGACTGAAAAAATCACCGGAGTTGGATGCATAGGCAGTGAATACGTCCCAACCTAATGAACGTCCCAGGCTGGCTGTGGCGCGGGGTACGGTGCGCATTGCCTTTACTGCTTGCGGGCTGAGGATGCGGTTGCCATTCCATTCGCCACCGTTTTGCAGGGCGGCGCAGAGCACGGCGATGTCTTCGGCACAAGAGAAGGCACCGGCATTGCCACTGATACCACCGTTGAGGATACGGGCGAGGGGGTCATGTACTTGTCCGCAGAGAACCTGACCGTCGGGTTGCTTCTCGGTAGGAGCGACGTCTTTTAGTTGAAAGTTGAGAGTTGAGAGTTGAGAGTTGGCTGCGCTGTGGTTGGGGGATGCGGCTTTTGCCCAGTAGGGGAGGTCGGTGTTTATCCATTGGCCGTCTTTGTCGCGCTGGCAGGGTAGGTAGTCGGTGTGGTTCATGCCCAGTACATTGAACACATTCTCACGGGCAAAGTCGCGTAGGGATTGTCCGCTGACGGTTTCGATGATATGTTGCAGGGTAATGAAGTTGAGACAACTGTATTGGAAGTCGGTCTGCGGCTTGAAGTCGCGTTTGCAGCCGGCGATGTATTCCATCAGTCCGGCAGGGTTGGGGGAGCCGTACTGTTTTTCCAGTTCGGCGGCGGGGGCATAAGGCGGCAGGCCGGAGGTATGCGTCAGCAAGTCGGCGATGCGGATGACTTTCTTGTCTTTCCCGTCTTCGCTTTCCCAATCCTTGAAATCGGGGATGTATCGGCTGACGGGGTCGAGGAAACGTATCTTTCCGCGTTCTGCCAAAATCATGGTACAGACGGCGGTAGACATGGATTTGCTACAGGAGGCCATGTCGAAGATGGTGCTGGTCGTCATCGGCTCTGCCTGCGGATATATCCGCTTGTTGCCATAGGCTTTTAAGTAAGCCATCTTGCCGTTGTGCACTACGGCAAGCACGGCACCGGGAATTTCTTTGTTGGCGATAGCTGTTTCGATAGCTTCGTCAGCATACATCAGTTGGCGGGAGCTCATTCCCACTTGTTCGGGAGCTACGCGTGGCAGCGACTGTGCGCTGGCTGCTTGGAGCCCGAGGCAAAGAAAGAGAAAGCTTAGAAGTGTTTTCATATAGAAAGAGTTTTTTAAGGTATTAGGTTTTAGGTATTAGGTATTAAGCTGTGCTGTAGTCTGCATAGTTAATACCTAAAACCTGATACCTGAATTAATTATTTACCTGCGCGGTAGGCATCCGTCGCTGCCTTCACCGAGCCGTGCATCAGTAGCAGTGCTTTTGCTTTTCCGTAGTCCAGTCCCAGTTCTTCCACGAGCATACGCGTGCCACGGTCCACCAGTTTCTTGTTGCTGAGCTGCATGTTTACCATCTTATTACCTTTCACGCGGCCCAGTTGTATCATTACGGAGGTGGTAATCATGTTCAAAATCATCTTCTGTCCTGTGTCCGATTTCATGCGGGGACTTCCGGTGACATATTCCGGACCTACAATCATTTCAATCGGCACATCGGCTTCTGCTGCCATCGGAGAGTCGGGATTGCTGGTGATGCACCCCGTCAGAATGCCATGTGCGCGTGCTTCGTGCATCGCACCGATAACGTAGGGAGTGGTGCCGGAAGCAGCGATACCTATAACCGTATCTTTATCCGTAATGTTCCGTTCCATCAGTTCCTCCCAACCCCGCTGTGTATCGTCTTCCGCATTCTCCACCGGATTGCGCAAAGCTGTATCGCCGCCGGCTATCAAGCCGATGACCAGCGTAGGAGGCATACCGAATGTCGGTGGTATCTCCGAGGCGTCTAGCACACCGAGGCGTCCGCTAGTGCCCGCACCCATATAGAAGATGCGTCCGCCCTGCTTCATGCGGGGCACGATTTGCGTTACCAGCTTCTCTATCTGCGGAATTGCCTTTTGAACGGCAAGTGCCACTTTCTGGTCCTCCCGGTTGATGTCCTCCAGGATTTCACGGACTGACTTCTTCTCCAAGTCGTTGTAGAGCGACGGTTGCTCTGATATTTTTACGAATGCCATGATGATGATTTTTAATTTATGATTTATGTGAAACTTAGCTATGATATTTGATTAATCCTTCCATAGGGCTTTTGAGTATTGTGCCCAACTGGATACCCATTTCTTTGGCGGCTTCTGCCAGCACTTCCTTGTAGTGGAATGCCACCGAACCGATGAAATGCACCTTGCTGTGCTGATAATCGTATTGCATGACGTTGCGTTTGAGGAACGCCTTGAAGCTGTTCAGCACCAGTGTGCGCACGCAAGGTTCGTCCAGGTTCTGTGCCAGGAACGGGGAGAGGCTGGCGAGGAAACGGTTGGGGAATGGCTGGCGATAGACGCGGTCGATGATGTCGGCAGGTGTCAGGTCGAACTGCTTGAAGAACTTCTCTTTCAGTTCGGGCGTCATCTGGTTTTTCAGGATGTCTCCCACCAACAGCTTGCCCAAGCAGGCGCCGCTGCCTTCATCGCCGAGGATGAACCCCAGCGGTGAGACATTGGTTACGATATTCTTTCCGTCATAATAGCAGGAGTTGGAACCGGCGCCCATGATGCAGGCGATGCCTGCCGAGTGTCCGCAAAGTCCCCGGGCAGCAGCGAGCATATCGGTGTTGACTTCTACTTCGCCTACCACTTTGATGTGGCGGGTGATGGCACGATGCACCACCGCTATCCTGTCGTTGATGCACCCTGCTCCGTAGAAGTACACATCATCTAGCTCTTTACTCTTTAGCTGGGGTAACAACGTTGTTGCTATCTCGTTACCGATATCCTCTTCCGACTGAAAGAAAGGGTTGGTGCCTTTCGTAAATATCTGTTGGACGAGCTGCCCGTTCTCCACAACGCACCAATCGGTCTTAGTGGAGCCACTGTCTGCTATTAGAATCATATCTTTGTAGTGATTAGTTATTAGTGATTAGTTATTAGTGATTAGTTATTAGTGATTAGTTATTAGTGATTAGTTATTAGTGATTGGTGATTAGTGATTGGTGATTAACGATTAGCGACTAATCACTAATCGCTAACCACTAATCACTATATCTTAATATATATCTTGCGCTTGTACAATTGGTATCCGATGTACCAGTTGATGGCGACGAAAAGCAGGGCATAGGCTAGCGAGCAGCCCGTCTCTCCGAATACCGGCATCAGGAGTATCTGGTAAAGGAAACCGTGTATGCTGATGCTGCCTTCGCCCCACGGGAAGCTGATGCTGCCGAAGAGGATGCCGAGTACGCCGCCCAGCACATACATGAACAGCGGGTTGATGCCGAACGACTCGAAGAACCGACTCCATTTCTTATATCCTTTTACGTCGATTATCCAGATGAGCAAGGCGAGGAAACTGGAAGCCAGTCCGCAAGTGACAAGCACAAATGTGGGCGACCATATCTTCTTGTTGAAAGGACATCCGTAGCTCAGCAGGAAGCCTGCGAACGTGAGGATAGTACCTACCAGAAACAGTTTGATGAGGTGTGAATTGAGCAGGCTTGCACGGTCTTCGTTTGCTTTGCCGCTTTCAAGCATCAGGCGTCCCACACAGAAGCCCAACAGCACGTGGGCAATGGACGGAATGGTGCTCAGGATGCCTTCCGGGTCGATACCGTTGTCCTTGTACATATGTGCAGGGGTCAGGATGGCACGGTCTACGATGGAAAGAACGTTGGTGTCGTTGTAGGCAAAGCCGTTGCCGCATACCAGCAGGATGAAGTAACCTATCAGCAAGGTGGCAATGAGGTAGGGGATATGCCGGTGCTTCATGGTCAGCGCGATGATGGCGGTAGCTCCGTAGCAGAGCGCCAGGCGCTGCATGACACCCAGAATGCGGATGCGGTCGAATGTCCATACCGACTCCCATAGTTGGGCGCCGAAGCTGATGCCTTCGGTGGGGGCGGTCCAGTAGTAACAGAACCTGGAGAACCAGCCGATGGCCATGCCGATAAGGAAAATGAGGATAGTACGTTTCAATATCTTCATGCCCGCTGCGGGACTGAACTCGAAGTTGTACTTCTTCAACGATATGTACGTGGAGATGCCCATGATGAACATGAAGAAAGGGAAGATGAGGTCGGTGGGGGGGGTAAGACCGTTCCATTCTGCATGGCGCAAGGGAGCATAGATGTGCGCCCACGTACCGGGATTGTTAACCATAATCATGCCTGCAATGGTGACACCCCGGAGGATGTCTAAGGCAAGAATGCGTTTGCTTGTTTTTGAGTCATTCATTGTAATAAGTGTGTTAAGTTATTTATTAAATTGAGAGTTGAAAGTTGAAAGTTGAGAGTTGGCTGCGCTATGGGGACTGCGCTGTTCACTCTCTCCGTGCATTGGTCTACGAGGTAGGCAATAGATACGTAGGGGATACCGGAGTTGGTTGCCAGTCCGATTTCACAAGTGCGGCTGTTGGAGTAGCCGATGCTGACGCCTGCCGCTTCTATCTGCGGGTGGAGCTTGCGCAGGGCATAGGCATTCAGTTCGGGAACGGTGAAGCCGCGGTCGCCGGCAAACCCGCAGCAACCCACTTCTTCGGGGATGATTACGCGGGTGGAGCAGAGGCGGGCAAGGGCTATGAGCGTGTCCACCAGTCCCATCTTGCGCATGGAGCAGGTGATGTGCAGGGCTACGGGATGGTCGGTGGGAGTGAAGACTAGCTTGTCGCGCAGGAAGGTATAGATAAATTCTGCGGGTTCGTAGAGCTTCATCTTCCGGATAGTCTCACGCATACGGTGCAGGCAGGGGCTTTGGTCGCAGAGGACGGGGTGCTTGCCCTGCTCGCTGGCTTCCCAAAGGGCGGCTTCCAGTTCGGAGGATTTGCGGTCGGCAATGTCGAGCATATCCTTGCTTTCCCAGATGGTGCCGCAACAGAGCTTCTCCATGTTTCGGGGAAAGACGACTTCGTAGCCGCCCTTTTGCAGGAGGGCAACCATCTTGTTTACCAATGGCTGCTCTACGGGTGATTTCTTTGCCAATCCCATGGTCTGGTTGATGCAACTGGGGAAGTAAACCACCTTTCTGTCGTTATGCTGTTTGTTGTCATTCTGAACGGAGTGAAGAATCTCTTCTCCTTGTGTTGGCGGGGGAGTAGACTCTTTGCTTCGCTCAGAATGACTGGAAAATGACTGTTTATAGGGACGTGGCATGGCGGGCGTCCAGAGGGGAAGGCCGAGCAAATTGTGCAGGTCTTGGGTGAAACTGCTCATAAGCTTAGTCCCCAATATGGTGTGTCCGAGGTCGGCAAGGGTTAGTACGGGGCGCAGGGCACTTTTGATACCAGCAAAGTGGCGGGCGGCATAGTCTCCGACTTTATAGCCGAGGCTGCCTTGCGGGAGTTCTTCTTGCCGGATGACGTGGGTTAAGTCGCCGGTGTTGATACCCATAGGGCACGACATGGAGCAGAGGTCGTCTCCGGCACAAGTCCGATTGCCCGGATAGCGGTATTGCTTCTCCAGCAGGGCGAGGCGCTTCGGGTCTTTGCCGCTTTGCCGGAGGCGGGAGATTTCTCTTTGCACTACGATGCGTTGGCGCGAGGAGAGGGTGAAGCCGCAAGAGAGGCAATTCACCTCGCAGAAGCCGCACTCGATGCAGCGGTTTACTTTGGAGTTGACGAGTTGACGAGTTGACGAGTTGACGAGGGTTGCGCTGTCTTCCTCGTCCCCTTGTCCCCTTGTCTCCTTGTCCCCTCGTCTCCTTGTCCCCTCGTCTCCTAGCAGCGGCAGCGGCTTGAAGTTCTTGATGTGGCACTGTGGGTCGTTGTTGAAGATGACACCGGGATTGAGCAGACCTTTCGGGTCGAACAGTTCTTTGATGGCTTTCATCATCCGGTAGGCGTCATCGCCCCATTCGTAGCGGACGAAGGGAGCCATATTTCGGCCTGTGCCGTGCTCGGCTTTCAGCGAACCGTCGTATTTGTCCACCACAAGGGCCTTGACGTCGTTCATCAGGTCTTCGTAGCGTTTCACTTCGGCGGGGCTACTGAAGGACTGGTTGAGGATGAAGTGATAATTGCCTTCGAGGGCGTGGCCGTAGATGCAGGCATCGTCATAGCCGTGGCGGGCAATGAGTTGTTGCAATTCGGCGGTGGCATCGGGCAGGTCTTCGATATGGAAGGCGACGTCTTCGATGAGGCATGTCGTGCCCGGTTGGCGCGTTCCGCCCACGGAGGGGAAGATGACGGAACGGATGGCCCAATACTTGGAGTACTCCTCCGGTCGGTCGGTGAAGTGCACGGGAATGTAAGTATTGAAAGCCGACAGACGTTGCTCGATGGCCTTGATGTTCTGTGCCAACTCTTCCGGTGTGCGGACCTTTGTCTCGGTGAGCACGGCGGTCAGTCCTGTTTCGTCACCCGGTTCCACACCGGGGAGGATGGAGGAGGAGACTTCACCTTTGTATCTGAGGAACACGACATCGTCTACGGAGGAGAGGGACTTGTAGTCGAGCAACTCGGCGCTCTTCACTATCCACTCGCCATCGGCGGTCGTGAGCGACTTCATGGCTACCACGGCGCGGCAGGCGTCTTTGATAGTCTTGAAGTAGAGCATGGCGCTCGCCTTGCAGGGGTAGTCGTATTCGGTCTTCATGGTGACTTGGGAGAGGAAAGCCAGTGTGCCTTCCGACCCCACCATGAGGTGGGCGATGATGTCGAACGGGTCGTCGAAGAGGATAAGGGGAAGCAGGTTGAGCCCCGTGACGTTCTTAATGGAGTATTTGTAGCGGATGCGTTCGGCCAGTTCCTCGTTGAGGATGAGCTCGTCATGAAAGGCGGTGATGCGGCGGAGGAAGTCGCGGTGGGTCATCTGGAAGGAGGCACGGCTGACGGGGTCATCCGTATCGAGCACGGTGCCGTCGGCCAGGACGATGCGGGCGGAGAGGAGCATCTTGTCACTGTTGGCGTGCGTGCCGCAGTTCATGCCGGAGGCGTTGTTCATCACGATGCCGCCCACCATGGCGCTCTTCACCGAGGCGGGGTCGGGGGCGAACTTGCGTCCGAAGGGGGCGAGGAGTTCGTTGACCCGTTGGCCGACGATGCCCGGTTGCAGGGTAATCGTTTCGTGGTCGGGCGAGATGCTGTACTGCTCCCAATGCTTTCCGGCTACGATGAGGATGGAGTCGCTGATGGCTTGTCCGGACAGGCTGGTGCCTGCTGCGCGGAAAGTGACGGGCAGGTCGTAGTCGTCTGCCAGTTCCAGCAGTCGGGATACTTCTTCTTTTCCCTCCGAACGGATAACGATTTGCGGGATGAGGCGATAGAAACCTGCGTCCGTGCCCCAAGCCAACCGGCGGAGTTCGTCGGTGTAAATCCTTTCCTGCGGAATGAACTGGCGTGCTTCCCGAAGGAAATCCATGTAGTTACTCTTCTTCATCTTGTTGTCTCTTTTTACTTTTTGCCCACCCCTGCCTGGATATACTGTAGGAGGGGGACAATGAGGTACGGACTGAATGGCATTCAGTATACGACTGAACCTATTTCACTATACGACTGAATGCCATTCAGTCCGTACCTTATCTTCTTTTCTTTTATTCTGTCAGACTATTTGTATAAGTAGTATTGCTTCGACAACCTCCGGAAGTCCTCCACATCCTTATACCAATAATCGCGTGCATCTTCCCAAGCGTTCCGGCGGGAGAAGCGTTCGCGTATCTGTTGCGAGCCACACACTTTGTCGAACATCGAGAACCGTCCCTTGTCGGCATGGTCAAACACCGCCCTGTCGGGATAAAGCTTGGTCACTTCCTCCATCACCAGGAACTGTATCTCGCTCAACGGGGCTTTGCCGAAGTCCATGATGTGCACCTGCACGCCTTGCAGCAATTCCCCCTTGCCTACGGAGTAGAACGGTTTCAGGTACATCGGGCGGAACACGATGCCCGGCACGTGGCGGGCATTCAGGCTCCGGGTGAGCTTCTCCGCTTCTACCCACGGTGCGGCAAACATCTGGAACGGAATGGTGTAGCCCACGCCGATGGACATATATCCCAGTTCGCCCAAGATGCCACTGACGGGATAGAAGAATGCGGAATGTGCGTGCGGGATGTGCGGAGAAGAGGGAACCCATTGCAATCCGGTTTGTGTGTAGTCCATCTTGCGTTTCCACCCTTTCATCTTCATCACCTGCAGTCGGCATTGCTTGCCGTCTTTCAGCATCCTTTCTCCGTTCAGCATCAAGGCTAACTCACCGCAAGTGAGTCCGTAAAGGTACGGAATTTTAAACTGGCTGACAAAAGAAATGCAATCATCTTCTACGAGATTTCCCTCAATCTTTAGTCCGCCCAGGGAGTTGGGCGGTCGAGCGCGATAAATTCTTTACCATTCTCGGCGGCGGCTTCCATAGCCAGGCCCATCGTGCTGATGTAGGTGAAGGAGCGGCAACCGATGTTCTGAATGCCATAAACCAGTACATCGATGTCTTTCAGCATCTCCGGCGTGGCCTTGCGCGTACTGCCGTAGGGCGAATAGACGGGCAGCCCGGTAGAGGCATCGCGCATATCGGTCACGTTGTCGCCCGCGTGCACATCGCCGCGTACTCCGTGCTCGGGGCCGTACAAGGCGACGAGTTTTACGTTCGGTGCTTCGTGCAGAATATCGATGGTGGACTTCATCGCATTATCCACTCCCGTAGGATTGGTTATCAATCCCACGCGTTCCCCTTCCAGGCACCGGAAGTTCTGTTCTTTTAATACTTCGATGCCGGTTTTAATCCGTATCTTCTGTGCGCTCATCGTCCCGCAAAGCAGGGATAACAAACAAAATATAATTGTCTTCTTCTTCATAAGTCTCTTTATCACTTAATCACTAATCACTAATCGTTAATCACTCCCTCACTTCTTCCCATACTCCGGGTCAATCTTCCGGTCGGCAAAGATGGTGACCACCACCGTGGCTACGCAGCACGCTATCACTATCCAGAAGAAGTCGGCGTAGTCCACCGCCTCCTGCAGATAACCTGCAAACATACCCGGTATCATCATGCTCAGTGCCATGAAGGCGGTGCAGATGGCATAGTGCGAAGTCTTGAACTCGCCTTCGGAGAAGTACATCATGTAGAGCATGTAGGCAGTGAAGCCGAAACCGTAACCGAACTGCTCGATAGCGATGGCCGTGGAGATGGCGAACAAATTCTCCGGCTGTCCGATGGCCAGATAGACAAACGTCAGGCAGGGCAGGGTCATGCAGGCCGCCATCCACCATATGGACTTCTTCAGCCCGATGCGCGATGCGAACCACCCTCCGAGGATACCCCCTACGGTGAGGGATATCACCCCGATAGTGCCATACACAATACCCACCTCGGCCGTAGAAAGGCCCAAGCCTCCCGATGCTTTACTAGCTACCAGGAAAGGCATGCACATCTTGATGAGGAATGCCTCGGGCAGGCGGTAGAACAGCATGAACACAATGGCGAGCAGCACGCCCGGCTTGGTGAAGTAAGTGGCAAACGTGCGCCCGAACTCTTTGAAGATAGCCTTTGCGCTGGTTGCCTCCGGTGCCAGGGTGGACTTGTCGGCAGCGGGCTTGGGGATGGCAAAGACGTGATAGAACGTTACCAGGCTGAACATGACAGCCGTAACCAGCATCGTGATGGTCCATGACAACGGAATATTATCGTACTTCAACTCGATGGCGCCGGCAATGGCCACGAGCACCCCTTGTCCGAAGATGGATGCGAGGCGGTAGAAGGTGCTTCGGATGCCGACGAAGGCCGCCTGGTCGCCCTGCTTCAGGGCCAGCATATAGAAGCCGTCGGCTGCAATGTCGTGTGTGGCGGAGGCAAATGCCGTGATGATGAACAATATCAGTGTGAGGGTGAATAGGCTGATAGGTGTCTGCCCGGCTGCCATCACCGCCTCGTCCGGGCGCGGAATGGACAGGGTGAGCAGGATGAACGCTATCGACATCACGATTTGCATCGAGATAGTCCATCATCTTTTAGTCTTGATAATATCGACGAAGGGACTCCAGAAGGGCTTGATGATCCAGGGAAGGTATAGAAGGCTGGTAAACAAGGCCATCTCTCCATTGGGGACACCCATCTTGGCAAACATCAATACCGAGATGTTGTTGACGATAAAGTATGGAATGCCTTGTGCGAAGTATAGGGTGGGGACCCATGCCCAGGGCGACACTCTTTGTAAGCTGTTCATGATATTAGTCTTATTAGTGGGTTAAATTAATCATATAGTTGGTCGATGCTTGCACCTATATAATAATGTAACGGAATTGTCTGTTTTAATCTTGTGTGTACCGTAAAGACAATATTTGTCTAA
>JAJQAY010000072.1 GCA_021203515.1 Bacteroides sp.
ACAAATATTGTCTTTACGGTACACACAAGATTAAAACAGACAATTCCGATTATTTTTAGACAAAACAATCAGCATTTTTGAAATTCAATAATCAGTTCTACGATTCGTTCTGCTGAATCCATTGTTAAATCATGATATATGGGTAGACAAATCGCACTATCTGCAATGCGATGAGAAATAGGTAAATTATCTGGCTTTGCGGAATCTAATTCACGATACATAGAAAACTCACTTATCAAAGGATAGAAATATCTTCTTCCCCAAATATTCCTCTCTTTCATTTTAAAATAAAGCTCATCACGTGTCATACCATATTTTCCCGCATCTACAAATATGGGGAAATAAGAATAGTTATGACGTACTCCAGGCATATCTTCCATAAAGCTAATGCCTTTCACAGCACGCAAAGCAGTGCGATATTTGATGGCTATTTGATGGCGTGCTTCAATAGCCACATCAACTTGTTTCAGATTAAGGAGACCGTAAGCTGCACGAATTTCATCTAACTTACCATTAATACCGGGAGCTACAATTTCAGTCTCTCCTGCGAAACCAAAATTTTTCAAATAATCAATACGCTTTTTTGTTTTTCATCATGGCAAATCAAAGCCCCCCTCTACCGTGTTAAAAACCTTAGTGGCATGAAAACTCAATGTAGAAATATCTCCAGCCTCCAATATAGACTTCCCATTTACCTCCACACCAAAAGCATATGCTGCATCGTAAATCACTTTTAAACCATATTTATCAGCAATCTCTTGAATTCGTCTAATGTCACAAGGCTTACCATAAACATGTACGGGCATAATAGCTGTAGTCTTCGGAGTAATAGCAGCTTCTACCTTATCAGGATTAAGATTACAAGTTTTAGGATCAATATCCACAAATACAGGTTTTATACCATTCCACCACAAAGAACGTGTAGTAGCTACAAAACTATACGGAGTAGTAATCACCTCTCCTGTAATACGTAATGCCTGCAGCGCACACATTAATGGTAATGTCCCATTAGTAAAAAGGCTAATATAAGGAACCTTTAGATATTCACACGATGCCACTTCTAATTCCTGATGATAATGGCCATTATTAGTCAACCACTTACAATCCCATATCTGCTTCAGTAATTCGTGAAACTCATCAAGATTGGGCTGTAACGGAGAGGTTACTGTAATTAATTTAGTATCCATTTTTATATTAGACATAGAAAGAGGATAGGATAGAAGTTATATCCGCCTCTTGATTATTTCTTGTATTCGTTGTCGTTCCGATTTCTTCAGACCAATAAAGTAAGCCACAAAAGCACTTACTATTCCTGTTATAACAATACCTCCTAAGGGAGTAAATAGAAGAGATAATGAAAAATAATAGTAAGCAATGATCCATAAAGCGAGAATCACTAATACACATATGGGAGAAATATATGAACCTATCACGAACTGCTTACTATCAAATGCAAGAAGAAAGCGCATTAAATATAACATAAGAACAATGTTCAATAGATAAAATAGAACAAGCAGAATGATTATGGTTTCTGCTGGGAAACCTTCTTTAAATAAGATATACGAAAAAGGAAGTACTATTAGTTCAACGCCACTTCCAACAATCTGAAACCACTTCACTTTTCCAGAAGCATACACATAAGTAAATAGGCAAGCAGAAAATGATTTAATTAACAAATAGACCAACATCCACTGTGTATATAACAAGGCACCATCAGGAACTTTCTTCAACCAAAGAGCCATTACATTATCCAACTCAATAAACAGAGAAAAAAATACTACCGCTGTAATGAGAATGGTATAGCGATTAATCTGGCTACAAAGTTTTACTGCTTGAGATATATTACCGGAACTATAGCTTTGAGTAATCTGAGGTGCAGAAGCTGTTCCCAAATTGCTAACAAACAGCATTACATAGCTTTCTACCTGATAGGCGATTGCAAAAGCACCATTAACTAGTGTGCCAAAGAAAAAATTGACTAGCATAGTAGCCCCCTGAGTGCGAGCAAGAAAAGCTGTGCACCAAGTGCCGTATAATTGTTGAATACAATGATATCATGATAAAGTGAACGATCACAATACCAACGATGGCAAATAATATCATGATAACGGCGATAGCAGATATAATGGTAACAAATGAACGAGACAGCAGTAAGCAAAGACATTATAAGAGCATAAAAACGTAATGCATTGCCCTCATAATGAAGGAGACAGATAACTGCCTCTAACTTGATAAATGCATTAAGAATATCGACAAGAGCCATTTGCCCGAATTTTTCGAAAGCATCCAATAAGCCTTGATAAGATATATTAACAAGTCCAACAGCAGCAACTATATTAGAGATTAACAAGACAAAGTGAGCATCGGCAATCTTATCGGGTGCTACATTCATGAAATAATTAATGTAATAGGATCCTGCACATTGTATTATTATGAAAAAAATAGCAGCAAAGGCGATATGGACATTCAAACATATATTAAACACTTTATTCAGATTACCATCTGGACGCCCCATCTCCATATTTATAAAGCGCCGAGTAGTCGTGTGCAAGCCGATGCTGATAGCATTGAGCATAGTAATGACGCTTCCAACTACATTGTAGAGTCCAAAATCACTTACGCCCAATGCTTGCAACACGAAACGGGACGTGAGAAGACCGATTATGGATACTATCGCTAAACGAATGTGTATAATGGCAGTGTTGAATGCAATACGCTTATTGCCAGATTGATGCATAGATACGTTTTTAAGCGCTCACTGTATGGCTACAATGCCTTTATCAGCATCATAATCTACATCAAGCCATTTTCTAAGAAAAGTCAAAGAATTTAGTATAGGTTCTGAACTGTTTATATTATCCCAATGCGTGGTTCAAGAGTTCCAGTATTGAAGTCGAAACTGTTTCCGTATATAACATCTTAATTCTTCATTTTTAAGACCAAATACAGTTCTTGCTTAGCTGGCCTACTTTATTCGTTACGAGGAGCTAAAATCAAAGTTAGAATTTCTTCCCGAACGCTATCCGCATAAACGTCATGCAAAGTATCTTGGTGTCAAATCCCCAGGAACGATGTTCCAG
>JAJQAY010000103.1 GCA_021203515.1 Bacteroides sp.
AAAGATACAACCTTTATTTGAATTATGCAAGATTAAAACAGGCAATTCCGAAAATTAATAATTAAAAATTAAAGAGAGTTGAAGGCACTGCTTATATATCAGAAGGGATTACGCTGTTTGACACAGATGGTATGTTCAGTAAGGGTAATCACAGATTATCATCATCTGCGACAATCTGTGTTAATCTGTGTAATCTGTGGTACCCTTTTCTGCGGCTGCGAACGTCGCGAACTGACCTACTACCAAGAATCTGAAATCACGGTGACTGCCGACTGGAGCAGTGCCGACCTGGCGGAGGAGAAGGATTACGGCTCCACGCTCGTGATATATCCTCAGGACGGCTCCACGCCGCGCGTGGTGCTGATGGGCGAACGTGATAGGACGATTGTCCGCCTGCCCGAAGGCCGGTACGATCTTGTACTGTTCAACCGTTCCTTCGACGACTTCTCCGCCATCGACTTCCGTGGTCATGACCGGCTGGAAACGTTGGAGGCCTATGCCCGCAAGGTGGAGACGAGGGTAGGTACGCGCGTCATTACCTCCGCTCCCGAGAAGCTGTCTTCCGCTGTGGTGCGCGGCTTTGAGGTGACGGAGGGTATGCTGGGCAACTATGCGCCCGCGGCTTCCCGTGGTGCCTTCCGTGCGGCTGTTTCTTGTCCCGATGGCGCCTGCCGGCTGCTGCTTGCTCCCGTGCCACTCACCTGCAAGGTGCAGGTGGAATTGCACCTCAAGGGTATCGATAATCTGCGTAGCGCCACCTGCACACTCGACGGTGTCCTTTGTCTGTCTTCCTTGCCGACGGCAGTCCGGACCCGGAGCAGTGCTCCCAGGAGTTCAGCGTGGGCGGTGTTGTGATGGATGAAGGCTCTTCCACCGAGGGAACGGTGAGTGGAACACTCAACCTCTTTGGTGAGCCTGAGGGTGACGAACTGCACGCCATCACCCTGCGCGCGTTGCTGGTGGACGGCAAGACGGTGGTGGAGCAGCGGATTACAGACCTCACGATAAAGAAGGATACGGACGCCCATAATATCATCACCCTATATCTCGAAGCCCGTTCGGATGAACCTCTGCCGGATGTGAAGCCGGAAGGGGGCAGTAACTCCGGGTTCGGTGCGGATGTGGAAGAATGGGGGGGGTGGAGGAGAAGGAGGTGGAAATCCCGATTTAGTTGAAAGTTGAGAGTTGAAAGTTAAAACGTGGCGAATTGAGAGCATTATCAATTATATTAATCATTTTATAAAAAACAGTATTATGAGAACAAAGCAATTATGGATTACGATGGCGGCCGCCCTGGCTCTGGCAGGTTGCTCGCAGAATGAGATTATGGAACAGAACCCGGATGCGAATGCACCGATAGGGTTCGGAGTGTACACTGGGGTACAGACGAGAGGGTTGGTGACGGATAATACCAATACTGACGGGGTGACTGCTAACGGTCTGAAAGTTGGCGGTAAGGGTTTTGGTATTCAGGCGTATCTGACGGCGGGAGATTATACCGTTGATGCTGCTGGTATCGCTAAAACTCCGTTTATGACTAATCAGCATGTGACGTGGAATAGCACTGATGCTGGTGCATGGGAATATTCTCCCGTCAAGTTCTGGCCTGATGAAACTAAATATAAGGTTTCATTCTTTGCCTATGCACCCTATGATGCAAATGCAACAACTGCTACTGAAAGCAAAATTAAACTGACCGATGCGACGGCAACTGCAAATCCTACACTGACTTTTGAACTGACCAGTGACGAGCAGAAGAATATGGTGGACTTGATGGTGTCTGACCCGAATTATACAACTGGGAGTGATAATGATGTTAATAAAACCTTGAATTTGACAAAGACAAGCGAGAAGGTGACTTTTAAATTCAAACATGCACTCTCCAAGGTGACGATGAAGGCTAGACCGAGTGTAGACATATCGAATAACTCTGATACGAAAGTTTATATCACCGGGGTTTCGATAGCACAAAATAGCATATTGTGGAAAAAGGCTGTATTGGATATGAACACGCTGACATGGGCGGCAACTCCCACTTCAGCGACATACTTGGCTTCAAGTGCTGATTATGCTTTGGCAAGTGGAACTAATACCGGTAACGGTGTATTGAATTTGACAACAATAACAAGTTTCAAGACTGATTACAACACTCCTGCCATTGATATTTCCGGTGGTTATGCAAGTAGCAGTGCTAGTAATGCCGTATCTTTATTCATCAGCGACCATTACCTGTTCTTTATTCCGGTCGATGGTACAACCGGTACAGCCGAAACCTCTCCCGTATCCGTGAAAATCTCTTATGACATCCTGACTAAGGCAAGCGAAGGCAATATTGCCGTTTCATCGGCCACGCAGACCGTTAAACTGCCTACCGGAAGTTTTGCCCAAGGCAAAGCCTATGCTTATACCTTTGTCATCGGTCTGGATGAAATCAAGGTAGATGTAGCAACGGATATTTTACCATGGGAGGATGTAACGACAGGTGAAATTAATGTTCCGGAAATCGTAACACCTTAATCTATCCCAATTCCCCTCCTCCCGGGAGGAGGGGTGCCCAACGGGCGGGGTGGCAGGTGAATACATAAACAAATTCCCTCTCTTAAAGGTATCCCTTTTACCTACCACCCCCCCTTCGGGGTACTCCTCCTCCCAGGAGGAGGAGAATTTAAGATACCCCTACAGATAATCAAAAATGACAACATGAAAAGAGGAAAACTTCATATACTTATCATCGCCTGCATGCTTCTCGCTGCCTGCACCTCCAATGATGTCCCCGACGTGGAAGCATCCCCCATCAGCTTCTCCGCCACCACCGAAAGCATACGGGACACATCGGCCGACACACGGAGTATGTCTGCCGACACCCGCGCCGGTGAACTCACCGACGCTACCTTGTCTTCTATGGGCGTCTTTGCCTATGTCAGCAATATAACAAATTACAACGAAAGCAGCACACAGCTAAACTATATATATAATCTGGCAATAACCAAAACCAGCGCCACGTGGACACCCGCCTCACCCGTCTACTGGCCCCTCAACTCGAACGAGAAGCTGACCTTCTTCGCTTACGCCCCATACTCCGGTGTAATAGAGAGTGAAGGCAACGCTTTGTCCATTCCCGCCTTCAACTCCGCAGGACACCCCAAACTGACCTACACCAACAATAAGCCCGACATCGACCTCCTCATAGCCATCCCGCAGGCAAACCTTACATCGGCCACGGCGGCCGTCAATTTTCATATGATGCATGCTCTGACAAAGCTGACCATCCGTGTGCAGAACATAGGCAGCAACGCTATCCGTGTGACCGGACTTACCCTTAAAGCCCGGAAGCAGGGGACACTTTCTTGTCCTCCCTCCACCTCGGCCATTGCCTATGCAAGTACAGGTACGGGGGAGGAAGCTTACATTACCTACGATGAAAATACCGCCCTCGACATCACCTTGGACGGTGGAAGTGCTGCTGCCTCGGACATCAGAACCTACTACCTGATGCCGGATAGGACTGGGCCGAACTGACCCTGACTTATACGAAATATAGCAGCGACACCATAGCCGACGGAGATACCGGAACTCCGTGCACTGCCATTATCTATGACACAGCCCCGACTGAGGGCGACCTTGTTTTCGACAGAGATCTGCCGTGGGTACCGGGTCTTGCCATAACCTACACCCTTCAGATAGGGGATACGACAAATTAAACCACCTAAACACATTGAATTATGAAACAGAAATGCTTATTTTTACTACTCATAGCACTTGCGATAGCAGGTTGTACTCCCACCGGGGGCGAGGTTATGGAGGAGAATACTCCCATTAGCTTCAGTGCCTACACGGGTGTGCAGACACAGACCCGCAGCACGGAGACGACGCTGGGCGGCATGAAGACGGACGGCTTCGGCATCATAGCCTATATGACGAAGGGGGATTACGGTACCGATGCCACCACGCAGCAGCTTTTCATGGAAAATCAGCAGGTGACCTACGATGTCGATGCCTCGACACCGGGCTGGACGTACACTCCCGCCAAATACTGGCCCAACAACGGAACAGACAAACTGTCTTTCTTTGCCTATACCCCCTATGATGGCGATGCCTCGAAAGGCATCACCGTAAAAGATGATAGCGGCACTCCGACACTGACCCTTTCGGCCGCCAATCCGCTGACGACCCCCGACCTGGTGCTGGCAAACGATGCCACTGCGCAACTGAACCTGACAAAGGCGAATGGAAAAGTTACCTTTCCTTTCAAACATGTGCTTACGCGCGTGAGGATGCAGGCGAAGACTGCAGTAGAGGTGGATGCTTCAACAACGAAAGTGTGTATTACAAAAATAGAACTGGTCGGCAGCAAGCTGGCAAGACAGCGTCGTTGAATATGGTGACCGGAGAATGGACGACAACTTCATCAATGCCTAGTAATACATGTACTGTTGGCCCGGCCACTATGGTAGTACTAAATAATACAACCGAAACAGATATCTTCGGTGACAATCTGTTCTTCGTTCCGGTGACTACGGCTGCGGATGATGTTAAGATAAAGATTACCTATAACCTGACTGCCATTCAAGGTAGTACAGAAGGATACACCAGTACCACTACCCACGACTTTTCCTTGCCTGCCAATAGCTTCGACCGGAACAAGGCTTATACGTATACATTCATCATCGGAGGATTGAATGACATCAAGATGAATACGGAAATAGATGTATATATTCCGGTTGAAAATGATGGTAAGACAATGGTAATAGCTACTGCTGCGGACTTGGTGAGATTTCGAGATAGGGTGAATGGTATCGGAGATTACACGGGCAATGCGCAACCTGGTTTGAATGCGATGCAAGTGGCAGATATTGATATGGGCCAGGCAGGGAGCCCTGATGCTGCTAATTGGACGCCGATAAAGAATTATGCCGGTACATACAATGAGAACGGGCGGAAGATAAAAAATCTGAAACTGACGGCATCAAACGATGCAAATGTTGGATTATTTGCTAACACAACGAAGGCGAGTTTATTGACGGGTATCCGTCTGGAGGGAGGAACATTGAATATAAATAATTCTCAGAGATGTAAGGCAGGCCTATTGGTTGGCACAACAGAAGGTACAGTTTCATACTGTTCGGCTGTAACCACAAAGTCGGATTTTGAGAAAGAAAAACGAACAGATGCTTCTTATAGCGGAGGATTGATAGGAATAAATAGCGGTATTGTGACATATTCTAATGCAACGTGTACTGGGACTACAGTCTGTATATATAATGGTGGCTTTGCTGGTTTAAATAAGGGTACTATTGTTGCTTGTTTTGCTCAAAATAACCGTACATCAAGGGCAGCAGGTTGGTATCTGACGATTGCAGGCGGCTTTGTTGGAAGTAATGAAGGCAATATTTATGGCTGCTATGCAAAAGGCTCTATACTGGCTGGTAATTATGCTTACATCACTGGTTTTGCAGGACAAACGAATACTTCGGTTACTGCGTCATGCTATAGTTCCATTTCATTAAATAACTATGGTACTAGTAATATTCTGAGTATGGGTGGGTTTATAGGTAAATATCTAAACGGGACTGTCACTAACTGTTATAGTATTTCTACTATGAGTGTGAGTGGTTCATGGGCTCATGAGGCAGGCGGCTTTATATCGCACTATAGAAATCAAAGTCTGCCTGCACCGCCCATTTCAAATTGCTTCTGTCATGCTACTAAGCTGGGTTCTAGTATAAACTTACGGTATTTTCATAATAATAGAGGTGCAGATTATAATGGAAAAGTGACAAAAGTGACCAATTGCTACACTAATGGTACTCCTGTATCTCCAAATGGTGATATTACCGGATTAACTGTAGATGCCACTCTTACCGCCCCTCCGATAGGCACTCGTCCCATCGACTGGACTCCTGCATCCCCCATCACCATAAAAACCACCAAAGCCAATCCTGCTAAACGCTATTATCCTACGAAAGTGGAAGAGATAACAATTACAAATGGTGCAGACTTATGGGAAGAAGAACTTGGTTCAGATGGCTTTCCTAGAATTAAAGGTTTGGAATAGATTGTGCATTATGGAATGGATAATAACGAAATACCGCAGGTAGGGGATGCTTTCTTCTTCCCCGGCACAGCCTCCGGTTGACAGAGCATCGCGATGAGGATGCGACATCACTGTCCGATGTGTTTTTGTTTGTTTGCGGAGCCTCTTTTCTCAAGCGAGGGAAAAAGAGGCTCTTTCTTAATAAGAAAAATAGATAACTCTATAAATAATGAATGTGTTCTTTGGCTTGTTGGAAACGAAAACTATTAAAAATAAAAAAGTCTGAGAAATAATTGCCGTTACAGCATAAATGGTTACTTTTGTACTATATAGAATAAAGGAGAAAGGAGATGATTATGAAAACTTTTGATGCTAGTATTCATTTGGCAGACTATTACTGCTCTATGCTAAATTCTTTGAGTGATAAATCCAAGTTGTATTTGGTAAATAAGTTGACTGAGTCTTTGATGAAGAATGCTGATAAAACAGAAGAAACAAAAGAAATAGAGAAAGATGAAGCTCTTCGGAAGTTGGCTGGCATTTGGTACAATGATGCAGATGCAGAAATAATAGAAGAAGCAATTCTGACAGGACGTAGCAAATAAGATGATTTTAGTATCAGAGAATGTAAAGCACCTTTCGCGCATACCGGATATTAAAACTGAAAACTGGATAAAAAGATAAGATTTCTAGCTTTAATAGTTTATCCCTCTTCGTGTACAGATAAGTGCTGAAGAGGGATATTTTTGTTTCCAATTACTCCCTTTGAGTACTTCTTTTGAAAAGAAGAATTATATGCTTTTAAATCAATTGGCAATATCCCTATCGGGTCGTGATGTCGATGTGGAGGAATGGTTGTACGAGTATTTTCGTGTACATGCCGCGGTGAAGCCGGACGTGGAAACTGGGATAGAGGTATGGGTAAAGGCATCCGTACAGCCGGAAGGTAAAGATTTCACCCGGTATCTGACCTTCGGTATGAAAGCATTTCCCGTAACGGAGGAACTGTCGGACATGGGGAATGTGGGGGATGTGTTTTTGCGGGTGTCCTACTGTGGTGCCGAGTGGGTGTACAACCGCAGTATTGGTACGCTGAATATCTCCACGGATGACTGGCTGGCAATGGCTGGAAACGAGGTGGTGCACAACCTGCAACTGTCGCCTGAACAGAAGCGGGAACTGATGCATGTGTATCCGGTGGTGAATAAGGAACCGACAGAGCCCGGAAGCTGCCATCAAGAAATCTGGGAATATCTGAATTACTTTCTGGAACAGTATCTTCGTCCGGCGGCAGAGTCGGGATAGGCATTGACGATGCGTCCGGAGTGGGTGAGGGTGCCGCCCGAACGGATCGAAACGGTTCCCCGGAAGATACTCCTGAAGGAGTTTGGCAACGGGGGAACGGACACGGATGTCAGGCGGGGTTTGAAGCTGTATAAACCCTACCGCCCTTCGCCCAAAAACAACCTGCGCTTTTTCTTTATCTATCGGAAGGAGGATATAAACATCTGCTACCGCCTGTATCGCATCTTTCTGGAGGGAAAGGAGAGGAAGGACGGAGAAAAGAAGTATGATACGCTGGCGGAGTTTATCTGCCAGCCCTTCAAGATGATGCCGGAGGGGAGTATCGTCATCGGGACGGCGGACACGGCTCTCGACGAGGTGAGGCAGGGGGTGATGAAGCTGAACTTCTTGCCGGGGTATGAGTATATGGCGATTTGTGCCACTCCTTTCGGGATGGATGAAAAGGAGGGGGACAGCCTCGGTCTGTATGCCCGTATCGAGGAGTTACTGTTGAAGCATCGCATCGTTTCGATGGCTATCGACAAAGAGAAGCTCTATTCTTCTGATTTCGGTCGTTGTTATCTGCCGGACATCATGACGGAGTTGTTGGGGAAGATAGGTGGGACGGCGTGGCGGTGGCATTAGGCGGTGGTGTGCAAGAGGAAACTGATGATAGAGGCGGCTTGCTACGATGATAGTCTTTCGGTTGATATTCGCCAGGCGATAAGGCGGTATGTGGCAGATCATGGCGGGGAGTTTTCGAAAAGCATGTTGGTCTGTTGTCGTGATGCCGGAGAAAAGGATCGGGAGGCGGTTGTGAAAGTATTGCGCGGGATGCGAATACCGGTGAAGGTGACAGTTGTTGCCATCGGCAAAGCGGAAAGAAATGGGCCTCTAGCCTATGACGTGGATTGCATGCCGGAGTATGGGATGTATGTCCGGCTATCGGGAGGGGAGTATTTGCTGTTTGAGAGTGGTTACTGGCTGCTTGTGAGGATAAAGAGTTTTCTATGTCTTTATAGAAATATTCATAAATATACAGAATAGAAGAGAGTTACAGCAATGTAGCTCTCTTCTTTTGTAACCAAACAGCAAAGGACGGCAAAAGACGGCAAAGGAAACCTAAGTGGGGAAGTGGGAAGGAATGGAGACTATCTTTGTGGTGTGAACGGAAGGAAAGGCTGCTGCAGAGGCTTGTCGGACGTCACGAATGAACAGATAGTTTAATATTAAAAATTAGATTACAATGGGAAAAATTCAAAGCGGTATTCTCGGAGGATTTTCAGGGAGAGTAGGAACAGTAGTAGGTAGCTCGTGGAAGACGGTGCATTATATGCGTGCCTTGGCAACGAGCATCAGTAATCCGCGTACGGAAAAGCAACAGAGCCAACGCACGAAGTTTGCCTTGTCGCTCGGTTTTCTGAAAGCAATTACGCCTTTTATCCGCGTGGGCTACAAGACAATGGCGCAACGACAGACGGAGTTTAATGCAGCCATGTCGTATATCATTAAGAATGCCGTGAGCGGAAGCGGACTGGATTTGTCTGTGGATTATGCCAAAGTGCTCGTGTCACGCGGCACCTTGATGCCTCCGTTCAACGCTTCAGTGGAGAAAAGCAACGGGAAGCTGGTGTTTAAATGGACGGACAACACCGAAACGGGAGATGCGAAAGCTACGGATGTGGCTATGCCGCTGGTGTATAACAAGGATAAAAGAGAGGCACAGTATGACACGGCTGCCGCTACACGCGCCGAGGCTACTGCCGAACTGCTGCTACCGGACAACTGGGCAGACGACGGCTTGGAGGTTTATCTGGAATTTGCTTCTCAAAACGGGAACTCTGTGGCGAACAGCCTGCATCTGCTCGGCTCCACCGGTAGTGGCGGTAGTAAGCCGACACCGACACCGGGAGAAGGCGGAGGGGATGATGATCAGGAGGAGAACCCATTGGGATAAATTCAAGTACAATTGACCATGTACAATGTACAAATGGGCTGCGCTATCATGCTGAACAGATAAATTGTACTTTGTACGTGGTAAATTGTACATATATAAATTTAAAATTAAAAAATGATGGCAACAAAAGCGTCTTTGTGGGATAAAATCCTGAAAATTGTGATTGCAGTGGCTTCGGCGGTGCTGGGAGCATTGGGAACAAAAACAATGAATGTAGTGAATGGGTAAGTAGAAAAGTTAGAGGAAAAAATCTTTTTTCTCTAACTTTTTTGTAAATTTGCACCCTTAAAATCGTAAATAGTCAAATCGTAACTAAATAAGATGGATAAGAAGTTTGCCGAATATTCAAAGTTCGACCTTTCGGAAGTAAATAAGGAAGTGTTGAAGAAATGGGATGAAAACGGAGTTTTCGCCAAGAGTATGACAGAACGTGAGGGCTGTCCTTCTTTCGTGTTCTACGAAGGGCCTCCTTCTGCTAATGGTATGCCGGGCATTCACCATGTGATGGCTCGTTCCATCAAGGATATTTTCTGCCGTTACAAGACGATGAAAGGCTTTCTGGTGAAACGCAAAGCCGGATGGGATACGCACGGACTGCCGGTGGAACTGGGTGTGGAAAAGGCACTCGGCATCACGAAGGAGGACATAGGCAAGACTATCTCCGTGGCCGACTATAATGCTGCCTGCCGCAAGGACGTCATGAAGTTTACCAAGGAATGGGAAGACTTGACGCATAAAATGGGATACTGGATGGATATGAAAGACCCTTATATTACTTACGATAACCGCTACATCGAAACACTGTGGTGGCTGCTGAAACAATTGCACAAGAAGGGATTGCTCTACAAGGGATATACCATACAGCCGTATTCGCCGGCAGCAGGTACGGGGTTGAGTTCGCACGAGCTGAACCAGCCGGGATGTTACCGCGACGTGAAGGATACGACCGTTGTGGGACAGTTCAAAATGAAGAACCCGAAGCCGGAAATGGCAGAGTGGGGCACTCCTTATTTTATCGCATGGACTACGACTCCGTGGACGTTGCCCTCTAACACGGCACTCTGCGTAGGCCCGAAGATTGACTATGTAGCAGTGCAGACTTACAACGGATATACGGGCGAGAAAATGACGGTGGCGTTGGCAAAGGCATTGCTATATACTCACTTCAATAAAAAAGCAGAAGAGCTTGCATTAGAGGATTATAAGCAGGGAGATAAGTTAATCCCGTTCAAGGTGGTAGGCGAATACAAAGGCACCGACCTGGTGGGCATGGAGTATGAACAGCTCATCCCGTGGGTGAAGCCGGTGGATGTGGATAATGACGGTAATTGGAGCGTCAGCAACCAAGGTTTCCGCGTCATTCCCGGTGACTATGTGACGACCGAAGACGGTACGGGTATCGTACACATCGCTCCGACATTCGGTGCGGACGATGCACAGGTGGCTCGCGCTGCCGGCATACCTTCCCTGTTCATGATTAACAAGAGAGGGGAAACCCGCCCGATGGTGGACCTTACCGGTAAATTCTATCTGATGGATGAACTGGACGAGAAGTTCGTGAAAGAATGTGTGGACGTGGATGCTTACAAGGAATATCAGGGCCGTTGGGTAAAGAATGCGTATGATCCGCAATTCACGGTGGACGGCAAGTACGACGAACTGGCTGCACAAGCTGCCGAGTCGCTCGACATCTACCTCTGCATGATGATGAAAGCCAACAACCTTGCCTTCAAGATAGAGAAGCATGTGCACAACTATCCGCACTGTTGGCGTACGGACAAACCGGTACTGTACTATCCGCTGGATAGCTGGTTTATCCGCAGCACCGCCTGCAAGGAGCGCATGATGGAACTGAACAAGACCATCAACTGGAAACCGGAAAGCACCGGTACGGGACGTTTCGGCAAGTGGCTGGAAAACCTGAACGACTGGAACCTGAGCCGTTCGCGCTACTGGGGTACTCCGCTACCCATCTGGCGCACGGAAGACGGCAGTGAGGAGAAATGCATCGAGTCTGTAGAAGAACTCTACAACGAAATAGAGAAGGCGGTAGCAGCCGGATTGATGAAGTCCAATCCTTACAAGGAGAAAGGTTTCCAACCGGGTGTATATACGCAGGAAAACTATGATAAGATAGATTTGCATCGTCCGTATGTGGATGATATCATCCTTGTGTCGAAAGACGGACAGGCGATGAAACGTGAGACAGACTTGATTGATGTGTGGTTTGACTCCGGTGCCATGCCATATACCCAGATACACTATCCGTTTGAAAACAAGGAGTTGCTGGACAGTCATCAGGTATATCCTGCCGACTTCATTGCCGAAGGGGTAGACCAGACGCGCGGCTGGTTCTTTACGCTGCACGCCATCGCCACGATGGTGTTTGACAGCATATCGTACAAGGCGGTCATATCCAATGGCTTGATGCTCGACAAAAACGGCAACAAGATGTCGAAGCGCCTGGGCAATGCGGTAGACCCGTTCTCGACAATAGAGAAATACGGCTCTGACCCGCTGCGCTGGTATATGATTACCAATTCTTCTCCGTGGGATAACTTGAAGTTCGACGTAGACGGAATGGAAGAAGTGCGCCGCAAGTTCTTCGGTACTTTATATAATACGTATTCATTCTTTGCCCTCTATGCCAATGTAGACGGATTTGAATATAAAGAGGCAGACGTGCCGATGGCTGAACGTCCGGAAATTGACCGGTGGATACTCTCCGTGCTGAATAGCTTGGTGAAGAATGTGGATGCATGCTACAACGACTACGAGCCGACAAAGGCAGGACGCTTGATTTCGGACTTCGTGAATGATAACCTTTCCAACTGGTATGTCCGTTTGAACCGTAAACGCTTCTGGGGTGGCGGCATGACGCAAGACAAGCTTTCTGCTTACCAGACTCTTTATACTTGCCTTGAAACGGTTGCCAAGATGATGGCTCCTATCGCTCCGTTCTATGCAGATATGTTGTATATGGACTTGATTGCGGCTACAGGACGCGACAGCGTGGTATCTGTTCACCTGGCTCAGTTCCCCCACTGCAAGGAGGAAATGATAGACAAGGAACTGGAAGCACGTATGCAGATGGCACAGGATGTTACTTCTATGGTGTTGGCTTTGCGCCGTAAGGTAAATATCAAGGTACGCCAACCGCTGCAATGTATCATGATACCGGTAACGGACGAAGAGCAACGTGCCCACATCGAAGCGGTGAAAGCGCTTATCATGAATGAAGTGAACGTAAAAGAAATCAAGTTTGTGGACGGTGCTGCCGGTGTGCTGGTGAAGAAAGTGAAATGCGACTTCAAGAAGCTGGGACCGAAGTTCGGTAAGCAGATGAAGGCGGTGGCCGCTGCCGTGGCCGAAATGTCGCAGGATGCCATTGCCGAACTGGAAAAAAATGGTGCTTATACGCTTAATTTGGAGGGCGCGGAAGCTGTTATCGAAACATCCGACGTGGAAATATTCAGCGAGGATATTCCGGGATGGTTGGTGGCTAATGAAGGGAAACTGACGGTAGCTCTTGAAGTTACCGTTACCGAAGAACTTCGTAGGGAAGGTATTGCCCGCGAGTTGGTGAACCGTATCCAGAATATCCGTAAGTCGAGCGGTTTCGAGATAACGGACAAAATAAAGATTACGTTATCGAAAAATCAGCAAACAGATGATGCGGTAAATGAATATAAAGACTATATTTGTAACCAAGTTTTGGGAACTTCCCTGACACTTGCAGATAATGTTGAAAATGGTACGGAACTTAATTTCGACGATTTCTCCTTGTTTGCAAATGTTGTAAAAGAATAATATTAACCTGATAAACACATTGTTATGGCAGAAAAGACTAGATACTCGGATGCTGAATTGGAAGAATTCCGCGCCATTATTATGGAAAAGTTAGAGTTGGCTCAACGCGACTATGAATTGTTGAAAGCCAGTTTGACAGGTGCAGACGGTAACGACACTGATGATACGTCTCCTACATATAAAGTGTTGGAAGAAGGTGCGAATACTCTGTCTAAGGAAGAAACAACACGATTGGCACAACGCCAGTTGAAGTTCATACAAGGATTGCAAGCTGCATTGGTGCGCATCGAAAACAAGACGTACGGCATTTGCCGTGAAACCGGCAAGCTAATTCCTGCCGAGCGTCTGCGGGCCGTACCTCATGCTACGCTGAGCATCGAAGCTAAAAATAACGGCAAGAAATAAGAATGAGTAAATTTTTGACGAAAGGGCGGATAGCTTTACTTGTTATTTTTTCGGTACTGATTATCGACCATGTAATCAAGATATGGATTAAGACGCATATGTACTGGCACGAAAGCAGGCGTGTGACGGATTGGTTCTATATCTACTTCACCGAAAACAACGGGATGGCTTTCGGTATGGAGATATTCGGGAAACTGTTTCTTACCTCGTTCCGCATTGTTGCGGTAGGGGTAATAGGCTGGTTCCTGTATAAGTTCGTAAAGAAAGGGATGAAGACGGGGTTCATTGTCTGTGTGGCCCTTATCCTGACAGGCGCCTTGGGAAATATCATCGACAGTGTGTTCTACGGAGTATTGTTCAATGAAAGTACTCATGCACAACTTGCCACATTTCTGCCTGAAGGCGGTGGATATGCCCCGCTATTCTATGGCAAAGTAGTGGATATGTTTTATTTCCCTATTATCGATACGAATTGGCCCGAATGGATACCGTTTATAGGCGGAGACCATTTTATCTTCTTCAGCCCTATTTTCAACTTTGCCGATGCAGCAATCAGTTGCGGTATTATAGCTTTGCTGCTGTTCTATAGCAAGTATTTGAATGATGCCTATCACGCTGTGAAGAAATCATGAAAAGGATAAACCGAATTCAGTGGGCTGGCATCATCCTCTGGGCGTTCTGCTTGACTGCATGTCAGGTGAAAAGACCGGATACAGTGTTGCCGGACGCCAAAATGGAGAATGTGCTATACGATTACCACATTGCAAAGGCAATGGGAGACGAAGTGCCCTATAACGATGGCTATAAGCGGGTGCTGTACATTGAATCGGTTTATAAGAAACACGGGATTACGCAAGCTGAATTTGATACTTCGATGGTGTGGCTTGCCCGCCATCCGGATGTTCTCACCAAGATATATGAAAAAGTCAATGTGCGGTTGAAAGCCCAAAGAGACGGCATCAATCACCTGATAGCCCTGCGCGACAACAAACCGAAAGAATCTCGCCCGGGCGACAGTGTCGATGTATGGATATGGCAGCATATCTATCAACTGAACGGGATGCCGCTCGATAATAAGCTGACTTTTACCCTTCCTGCTGATACCAACTTCAAAGACAGGGATACGTTGAAATGGACGGTTCGTTTCCGCTTCCTGAACGGAGTGCCTGATACGGCAAATGCCCCGTTGATGGCTATGCAGATATTGTATGCCAAGGATACGATCAACGGATTGCTGAAAATAAAGAAGTCGGGAACGGAAACGTTGTCGCTGGCGGCCGATACGCTAGGCGCAATCAAAGAGATACGCGGATTTATTTATTACCCCGGACAAAGTGCGGCGCAGTCTTTATTGGCCGACCGGATTGCCTTGATGCGTTATCATGCAACAGATACATTATTTAGCGCAAAGAAAGACAGTATTGAAACTGCGAAGAAACTTGAAAAGGATGCTGCTGCTGTCAAACCGGTGGAAGTAAAGAAAGTGGATGAAGTGCAGGAAGGTGCCCGTCCACGCGAAGTGCGTCCTCGTCCGCGAATGCACCAAACTCCTGAGAAGTGATGAAAAGATACGCCTCGCATTTCCTCTATCTGCCCGAATGCGGTTATTTGAAACAACATGTGGTAGAGACGGAAATGGGAAAGATGGTGCGTGTATTTCCGCTGACAGAGGAAATAGAGGATGTGGAGTGACTGCCGGGAGTAATAACCGTAGATGATAGCGGGTTCCCTTTTTGCTTTTTCCTTTTGACTTTACAACGATGCAGCCTGTCGCCGAAACTCTGCGCAGACAACTGCCGTAGCTATCGCTACATTCAGGGACTCTGATGTTTCCAGGTCGGACGGATAGTTGGGTATATACAACTTCCGGTTGATGAGTTGCTCTACTTCCCGCCCGATACCATTCCCTTCATTACCCATTACAATCAAGCCATTGGTAGAAAGAGACTGTGTGTACATGTTTTCTCCGTCAAGGAAAGTGCCGTAAACGGGAATATCCTTCAGGGAGCGAATGAGTTCGGGTAGGGGGGTGTAGTGCAGTTTTACGCGAGCGATGCCGCCCATCGTAGCTTGTACGGTTTTGGGATTATAGACATCGACCGTATTGGGTGAGCAGAAAATATGTTCTATCCCGAACCAGTCGGCAAGGCGGATAATAGTTCCCAGGTTGCCGGGGTCTTGCACATCATCCAGTGCCAGGCAGAGGGAACGGCTGATAGCAGAGGTATCCATAGCTTCGTCCGGTTGCTCGAAGACTGCCAATACCTGTTGGGGAGTTTTCAGGAGGCTGGCGCGCGCGAGGTCTTCTTCCGATACTTCGGTCACGTCGTTTGTTGGTAATTGTTTGTGTTCCGAGAGCCATTCGGCAGTTGCAATCAGGAAGCGGCATGCGAAGTGCTCCAGTAAATCACCCACCAACTTCGGTCCTTCTGCCAGAAAGACTTTATTTGCTTTGCGGTTCTTTTTCAGTTCCAACGAACGGATATATTTGATACGATTTTTGCTTAATGCCATAAGTAGTTTGTTTTTATTTGGCAAAAGTACATGGTTATTTCTATATTTGTAGCTGTTTATGCGCAATTAATAACTTAATATGAAGAAAGGCTTCCGCTACGCACTATTTGCTACCGCCATACTTTTATTTGCTTCATGTTCCACCACGAAATATGTACCGGAAGATTCGTATTTGTTGAACGAAGTGCGCATACAAACCAACAATAAGAATATCAAGCCTTCCAGCCTCTCGATGTATGTCCGACAAAATCCGAACGCAAAATGGTTCAGCTTGATAAAGACACAACTGTATGTCTACAACTGGTCGGGACGGGACTCTACGCGCTGGATTAACCGCACTCTCCGCAAGTTGGGGGATGCTCCCGTCATATTCAACTTGAATGAGACAGAACGCTCCAGTGAGGAAATGACGAAAGCCGTGCAGAACATGGGATATATGGGAGCAACCGTAGAACCTGTGGTGCAGACCAAAAAGAAGAAACTGAAATTGACGTACAAGGTCAGCAGCGGGAAGCCGTATAAAATCCGCTCCATCAAATATGATATTCAGGACGAGAACATCAAGGAATATATGCGGCAGGATTCTGCTGCCACCAATTTGTCGGAAGGCATGTATTTCGATGTGAACCGGCTGGATGCGGAGCGTCAGCGTATCACGGACAACCTCTTGCACAGCGGATATTATAAGTTCAATAAGGAATATATTTCTTATACGGCGGACACCGTGAGGAATACTTATCTGGTGGACTTGACCATGCACTTGGCCCCGTATCGCCAACGCAACGACGATACTCCTCAAAAGCACCGGCAGTATTACATCAACAAAGTGAACTTTATCACAGACTACAATGTGTTGGAATCATCGGCTTTGAGTAGTGTGGACATAAACGATTCGGTACACTACAAGGGATTTCCTATTTACTATAAAGACAAGCTGTATCTGCGCCCCAAAGTGCTGACTAATAATCTGCGTATTGTGCCGGGCAGCCTCTATGACGAGCAGGATGTGCAGCGTACCTACTCTAACTTCGGTCGTCTGCAAGCATTGAAATATACCAATATCCGTTTTTTGGAAACACAAGTAGGCGACACTTCCAAGTTGAACGCCTATGTGATGCTGACAAAAAGCAAGCATCAGTCTGTGTCGTTCGAACTGGAGGGAACCAACTCTGCCGGTGACCTTGGTGCGGCGGCATCCGTTTCGTTCCAGAACAGGAATATGTTTAAAGGGTCGGAGACCTTTATGGTTAAGTTGCGCGGTGCCTACGAAGCCGTATCCGGTTTGCAGGGTGGATACAACCATGAGGATTATACTGAGTTGGGAGCGGAAGCAACTATCAATTTTCCCCACTTCCTCTTTCCATTCCTTTCCAATGATTTTAAACGGAAAATACGGGCTACGTCGGAATTCGGAGTGCAATACAATTACCAGATACGTCCGGAGTTCTCGCGCATCATTGCCGCCGCCAGTTGGAGTTACAAATGGGGCATGCAACACCAACATGCACATCACCGCATCGACTTGCTGGACATCAACTATTTGTATATGCCCTCGATTTCGAAAGAATTTCGTGACAAGTATCTGAATAAAGACCAAAACTATATTCTGAAATATAACTATGACGACCGTCTGATAGTTCGCACCGGATATAGCTATACTTATAATAGTGCCGGGCAGGCTTTGATGAACAATACGATTATCGGTAATTCATATTCCATTCGTTTCAATTTTGAGTCGGCGGGCAATGTACTGTATTTGTTCTCCAAAATGGCAAAGTTGAAAAAGAATGCGGAGGGTGAATATTCATTGCTCAGTATTCCGTTTGCCCAATATGTCAAAGGAGATTTCGACTTTGCCAAGAACATCGTGATTGATAGCCGTAACTCTATTGCCTTCCACATGGGGGCCGGTATTGCTATTCCTTATGGCAATGCTACCATTGTCCCCTTTGAGAAACGTTACTTCTCGGGTGGTGCCAACAGTGTGCGTGGCTGGTCGGTGCGTGATTTGGGCCCGGGAGTGTTTCCCGGTGACGGAAACTTTATGAATCAATCAGGAGACGTGAAGCTGGATGCAAACATTGAATACCGCACGCGGTTGTTCTGGAAGTTCAGGGGAGCGGTCTTTGTGGATGCCGGTAATATCTGGACGTTGCGCGATTACAAAGACCAGCCGGGAGGTAAATTCGAGCTGAACAAATTCTACAAGCAGATTGCAGTAGCCTATGGCTTGGGATTGCGGTTGGATTTGGATTTCTTTGTTCTGCGCTTTGACGGAGGTATGAAAGCCATTAATCCGGTTTATGAGAAGAAGAAAGAACGTTTCCCGGTTATCTATCCTAAATTCAGTCGTGATTTTGCTTTCCACTTTGCGGTGGGATATCCATTCTAAAATTAAAGGCTGCGCTATTGTTCGTTTGAACTGCGCAGCCTTTAATTTTCAATTTTTAATTCTCTCGCTTATCTTGCAGCGTAATAAGTATTAATCATTGTTGCCTGGCGAGCGGCGGCCACACCTTGAGCATTCAATGCTACCGTCATGTTTTCACCGTTGGGCAAAGCCATTTGTGCAGTACCGTCGTTGTTCATTTGCAACAGTTCGGTGCTTACACCGTCGGCAACCACATTCCATGTGTTCAAATCTTTGTCGTAGATTAATTCCATAGAAGCAGTTTCGCCTTCCTTAGTAATGGAATAACCGTTTTCAAGTGTTTCTACCAGATAGTTTCCGTTTTCACCTTTCACTTTCTTCATGTCGCCTACACTTGCCATCGGATTGCTACCACTCCAGAATTCGATAGAATTGATAACCAAAGCGTCTGCCAGATAGCAAACACCATATACCGGAACGATGTTGAATGCCAGATAAACAAGCTCGTTTACGAACTTATTACCTACACTTTGGTTCCAGCTCACCAGTTTGCTATGCAATCCGAAAGAACCAACACAAGAACTAAATAAAAAAGCACCGCATACCATAACTGTTGCAGCCATTTTCAAATTGAACTTTTTCATAAATACTTTCTATTTTACTGTGTTTATATAAGAGTAAATCTCTTTTTTACTCATCTTAAATATCCGCAAATATAGAATATTTTTATATAAAATTGCACAGTTTAGGCACAAATGTTTAGTTCCGCTTCAATGGTTTGATAATAATACGCAGGGAAGGGTCGTAAGTAAAGTAGCTCCACATCCAATCGAAAAAGATAAATAACCGGTTTTTTACTCCCGCAATACTCATCAGATGAATAAACAGCCACACTGCCCATGCCGGGAAACCACCAAAACGAAGTTTCTTCAATTCTACCACTGCATGATTTCGCCCGATAGTTGCCATAGACCCTTTATTATGATATATAAACGGACGCAATGGCAACCCCTCTTCCATGCGCTGCAAATTCTTTATCAGATTTCCGGCCTGCTGAATAGCGGGCTGAACAACCTGCGGGTGTCCTTTGGGATAATCGGCAGAAGTCATAAAGACTGTATCGCCGATTGCAAAGATGTCGGGATGCCCGTATACCCGGTTGCAACTGTCAACCTTCAACCGGTTTCCAGGGCCATAGGCCTCCGGAGGCAGACCTTGCAGGCTATTGGCTTTTACGCCCGCCACCCAAAATACGTTTTTGGTCTCAATGGTGGATGCATCGCCCAATGTCAACCGATTATTCTCATAATTGACGACGCGTGCGTTCAGCCGGATTTCTACATTACGCTTTCTGAGGTAAGCGGCAACTTCTTGTGAAGACGCTTCCGAGAAAGCAGACAAGAGTCGGGGAGAGCCATCTATCAGGATAATACGCATTTCGTTGATATTCAAATCCGGATAGTCTTGCGGCAAGACAAACTTTCTCATTTCGGCCAGAGCTCCTGCCGGTTCAATGCCCGTGGCACCGCCACCTACAATGGCAAAAGTCATCAGACGTTTGCGTTCCTCCTTATTTCCTGTGTTCTGGGCTTGCTCGAAGCTTTCCAATATCTGATTGCGATTAAACAATGCTTCCGACGTATTCTTCAGAGCCATAGTCTGCTTTCCTATATCATCATTGCCGAAGTAATTCGTATCGCATCCGGTGGCAATTATCAGGTAATCATAGGCCAGCGTACCGATAGACGTTTCCAGCAGCGCATCCTTCGGAATAACCCTTTGCGCCTCGCATATGCGTATATGAAAATGAGTTCGCTTTTTGAAGATTTTGCGGAAAGGAAAGGAGATGGCACTCGGCTCGATACCTGCCGTAGCCACCTGATAGAGTAGAGGCTGAAAGGTATGATGGTTGTTTTTATCCAGTAGAATGATTTGGTATTTGTCACTTTTCAATTTCCGGGCAAGTTTCAGTCCACCGAAGCCGCCACCTACGATAACCAATCGTTTTCGTCCCTCTTTATCGGGAATATTCATTGCTGTTTTCATCTTTTCAAGTTGTTCTTTGTTTATTATAAAGAAACATTTACGGACAAAGGAAAGTTCTATAAACAAGCATTTAAGAATATCAAGACACAAAATCAGAAGAAATGAAAACAAAAAGGCACGTAATGTTGTTGTAATAGGAGTAATTAAAAACTAACTTTGCCCCTGAAGTTTTTTACTATAAAGATGTACGCAAAACAAGCAAATTGGGGACTATTGATATGGTTGCTAACGGCAGTGACTACTGCTCACGCACAAGTACGTCAGACAGAAGATACTACTGCGACAGTAGATACTACGTCTGCCGCCGGATATAATTCAGTTCCTGCCAAGCGAAGCTTTTTCAAGAAATTTCTGGATTACTTTAATGATGCCAACAAGGAGAAGAAAAACAAGAAATTTGATTTCAGCATCATCGGTGGCCCTCATTATTCCAGCGATACTAAGTTCGGAATAGGGCTGGTGGCTGCCGGATTATACCGCACCGACCGGAACGATACAATTCTTCCGCCCTCCAATGTGTCCCTGTATGGTGATGTTTCCACCGTAGGTTTCTATCTGTTGGGAGTGCGCGGAAATCATCTTTTTTTCCGCAAGACCGATACCGCTTGAGCTACAATCTGTATTTCTATTCTTTCCCTAGCCTTTACTGGGGCAAAGGCTATGACAATGGCGCCAATGACGAGAATGAAAGTGAATATGACCGCTTTCAGGCGCAAGTCAAAGTAGACTTTATGTTTCGCATGGCACGGAATTTCTACATCGGGCCTATAGCCACCTTTGATTATGTGCACGGGCATGATTTTGAGAAAACGGAATTATGGGAAGGGATGAAAGCGCGCACTACGAATGTCAGCCTTGGTTTCTCATCGCTATACAATTCGCGCGACTTCTTGACCAATGCTTACAGAGGGTACTACCTGAGAATAGACCAACGCTTCAGCCCCGCTTTTATGGGAAATAAATACGCTTATAGCAGCACAGAACTGACCACCAGCTATTATCACACTGTCTGGAAAGGCGGAGTGCTGGCCGGGCAATTCCATACTTTACTGAATTACGGCAATCCCCCTTGGGGTCTGATGGCAACGTTGGGAAGCTCTTACTCCATGCGTGGTTACTACGAGGGGCGTTACCGGGATAAATGCGCCGTAGATGTCCAACTGGAACTACGCCAGCATGTCTGGAAACGGAATGGAGTTGCCGCATGGGTGGGAGCAGGGAACATATTCCCGAAGTTCTCCGAGTTCGAGGGCAACATATTCTTCCCAACTATGGTTTCGGCTATCGGTGGGAATTTAAAAAGAGAGTGAATGTGCGTTTAGATTTAGGGTTCGGCAAGCACCAGACTGGATTTATATTTAATATCAATGAGGCTTTTTAGAGAAATAAAGAAGTGGTTTGAAAACCAGGAACACCAGTTCTACATGTTCCTAATTATTCTGATAGTACCCAATATCGTGCTCTGCTTTACGGAGCAGATGCCGGTATGGGCAAAGGTGTGCAATGTATTGCTGCCTTTCTCTGTCTACTACCTTGTGATGACATTGTCGAGAAACAGCGGCAAGGTGTTCTGGATTTTATTCCCGTTTCTTTTCTTAGGAGCTTTCCAGCTAGTATTGCTATATCTCTTCGGGCAATCGATTATAGCAGTGGACATGTTCCTCAACCTGGTAACGACCAATCCGAGCGAGGCTTTGGAATTGCTGGATAATCTGGTTCCTGCTATCGTTATTGTCGTAGTGCTCTACATTCCCGCACTGATACTGGCTATGATTTCCATTATTCGGAAGCGGAAACAATCCGTGGCCTTTATTCATCGGGAAAGAAGGCGCGCAAGGGTGGCATTGGTCGTGGGTATCGTGTCTTTGGCGGCAGCGTTTCTGACGAATAAACGTTATGAGCTGAAATCGGACTTGTATCCTGCCAATGTATGCTATAACATAGCGCTCGCTTTCCAACGCACCGCGCAGACGCAGCATTATAAAGATACTTCACGGGATTTCACTTTCCATGCCCGCACTACTCGCCCGTCCGATAAACGGGAAATATATGTTATGGTGGTGGGCGAGACCTCGCGTGCGCTGAACTGGTCGCTATACGGCTATCAACGCAATACCAACCCGGAACTCTCGCAAGTAGAGGGACTGACGGCATTCTGCCATGTCCTGACGGAGTCCAACACCACGCACAAGAGCGTCCCGATGCTGCTTTCTTCGGTCAGCGCCTATACTTTCGACTCTATCTATCATCAGAAAAGTATTATCACGGCATTCAAGGAAGCGGGCTACCGGACGGCTTTTTTCTCCAACCAACGCTATAATCATTCGTTTATAGACTTCTTCGGTATGGAGGCAGATACCTACGACTTCATTAAGGAGGACTCTCCGGATGCCAGTTATAATCCGTCCGATGACGAACTGTTGAAACTGGTGGCGGCAGAAGTGGCGAAAGGGGCGCCCAAGCAGTTCATTGTACTCCATACGTATGGTTCCCACTTCAACTATCGCGAGTGCTATCCTGAAAAAGATGCGTACTTCATGCCCGACTTCCCCGTGGATGCGGAAGTGAAATACAGGGATAATCTGGTGAATGCTTATGATAATTCAATCCGCTACACGGACAACTTTCTGGCCCGGCTCGTTGGCTTGTTGCAAGAGCAGCAGGCAGATGCTGCCATGCTTTATACATCCGACCATGGAGAAGATATTTTTGACGACCGTCGTCATCTTTTCCTGCACGCATCGCCTACGCCGTCCTATTATCAGATACACGTACCGTTCCTGATGTGGATGTCCGACAGTTATTTACAAGCGCATCCCGACCTCCAGCAAGCTGCATTAGTCAACCAACGGAAGAATATCTCTTCCAGCGTTTCTTTTTTCCACACGATGCTGGAACTGGGCGGGATAGAAACACCTTATCGAAATGACTCTTTGTTCGTAATCAACCCTCTGTTTACTGAAAAGTCCAGAGTTTACCTGAACGACCATAATGAAGCCCGTTCATTGGATAACATAGGTATGCGCAGGGAAGATTTTGAAATGCTGGAAAAGCAAGGTATCAGTCTCTATTGAAATGTGATTAGCCCTTATTTAAATGCTGTTTAGCCTTTATCTAAATGCCGTTTAGTTTTGTTTAGAATGCCGTTTTGCTTCATTGAAAATGTTGCTGTGCTTCGTCATTTTCGGACCAGTCGCAAAATCTGGTGGATGTTTTCTGTGAGTTGTGTAATACTAACTATTATTCATACCGGAATGGTTATGAATCAAATGTCTTCACCACAGAGAGCACCCACCAAGTTTTACGACTAATTCTAAATAACATTAGTAAGCGGCAATAACAGA
>JAJQAY010000130.1 GCA_021203515.1 Bacteroides sp.
TAGACAAATATTGTCTTTACGGTACACACAAGATTAAAACAGACAATTCCGTAATCTTATCATCACAACTTACACATTGACAGTATTTTAGTTTTAATCAATTAATATTTTAATCTTATTCAGTATGGAAACAAATGTTTGTTCCAAGACATGGATGGTAGAATCTATCCTTGTTACTCTTTTCTGTTGTTTGCCTCTAGGCATTGTAGGTATCATCAACGCTTCTAAGGTAAGCTCTTTATTTGCTGCCGGCAATTACGAAGCTGCTCAGAAAGCAAGCGCCGAAGCTGCTAAATGGACTAAAATCAGTCTGATTGTCGGAGCAGTAGTAATTGTTCTTTATATGATAATTTATGGATTTGCTTTAGGCTCATTGATGAATCAATGATGAAAAGAAAGGGCATTTGGGCAGGCATAGCTGTTCTGATAGTTGGATTAATCTATTTTTTCTTTAATCCGAGCAGCAATGCCTTATTTCCCAAATGCCCTTTTCTTGTTCTCACCGGTCTGAAATGCCCGGGCTGTGGTTCGCAAAGAGTCATCCACAATCTGCTGCATTTCAATGTCATTGAAGCTGCCAGACTGAACCTGCTGCTGGTACTCTCACTCCCCATCGTCGCCTTCCTGCTCTACGTAGAAGCCAAAAGAAGAACGAAACCGGATTTATACACAAAGGTACACCGGATAAAATATATCTGGATTTACTTCGGCATCGTCATTGCTTGGTGGATTGGCAGAAATATCCCCGACATCTAGTATTTTCCCGTCTAAACGCCCTTCGCGGACAATAGCAACCTACGAAGCGTACAATTTTATATACTTCTTTCCAAAAAGAAGCACTATCTTTGGTACGTCGAAATAAGAACAATAACAAAACATTATATTTACCATGAAAAGACTGATTGCGGCAACCTTGTTGCTGAGCAGCGGCAGCTTGCTGTTTGCACAAAAAAACAACCACAAAAGTACCAGCTGTGTATAAACCGGTAAAGACGGAAATGTATCACAAGGGTTGGATTGACTTCAACAAAAACGGAGTGAAAGATGTATACGAAGACCCCACAGCCACCCTCGACGCACGCATCGAGGACTTGCTGAAGCAGATGACGCTGGAAGAGAAAACCTGCCAGATGGTTACCTTGTACGGATACAAGCGGGTGCTGAAAGACGCCCTCCCCACTCCCGAATGGAAACAGATGCTGTGGAAAGACGGCATGGGTGCCATCGACGAGCACCTGGACGGTTTCCAGCAATGGGGCCTGCCCCTCGGACAACGAGAACGTGTGGCCTGCTTCACGCCACGCATGGGCACTGAACGAGGTGCAACGCTTCTTCGTGGAGGAGACCTGCCTCGGCATTCCGGTGGATTTCACCAACGAGGGTATCCGCGGAGTAGAGAGCTACAAGGCCACCAACTTCCCCACCCAACTGGGACTGGGACATACGTGGAACCGGGAACTCATTCACCAGGTGGGGCTCATCACCGGACGGGAAGCCCGCATGTTGGGATATACCAACGTCTATGCTCCCATTCTCGACGTAGGCCGCGACCAACGTTGGGGACGCTATGAAGAGGTATATGGCGAAGCGCCTTATCTCGTGGCCGAGCTGGGCATTGAAATGGTGCGCGGCATGCAGCATGATTATCAGGTGGCAGCCACCGGCAAGCACTTCATAGCCTATAGCAATAATAAAGGTGCCCGCGAAGGCATGGCGCGCGTCGACCCGCAAATGTCACCGCGCGAAGTGGAAAACATCCACGTCTATCCCTTCAAACGGGTGATTAAGGAGGCCGGACTGCTGGGCGTGATGAGTTCGTACAACGACTACGACGGCCTGCCCGTTCAGGGAAGCTACTACTGGCTGATGACCCGCCTGCGCAAGGAAATGGGATTTCGCAGCTATGTGGTGTCGGACAGTGATGCCATGGAGTACCTCTACACCAAGCACGGCACCGCCAAAGATATGAAAGATGCCGTGCGCCAAAGCGTGGAAGCCGGATTGAACGTGCGCTGCACCTTCCGTTCGCCGGACTCTTACGTGCTGCCCTTGCGCGAGTTGGTGAAGGAAGGCGGACTGAGCGAGGAGGTCATCAACGACCGTGTACGCGACATTCTCCGGGTGAAGTTCCTGGTCGGCTTGTTCGACGCCCCTTATCAGACAGACCTTGCCGGTGCCGACCGGGAAGTGGAGAAGGAGGAGAACGAAGCCGTAGCCCTGCAAGCTTCCCGCGAGTCTATCGTATTGCTGAAGAATGCCGGCAACACTTTGCCGCTGGACATCAACACCGTGAAGAAGATTGCCGTATGCGGCCCGAACGCTGACGAAGAGGCTTATGCACTGACGCACTACGGCCCGCTTGCCGTCGAAGTTACGACCGTACTCGAAGGCATCCGTGAGAAAGCGAAAGATAAAGCGGAGGTGCTCTACACCAAAGGTTGCGACCTGGTGGACGCCCATTGGCCGGAGAGTGAAATCATCGACTACCCGCTGACGGCAGAGGAGCAGGCCGAAATAGACAAAGCTGTGGAGAATGCACGCCTGGCGGATGTAGCCGTGGTGGTGCTGGGCGGCGGTCAGCGCACTTGCGGCGAGAACAAGTCGCGCAGCAGCCTGGAACTGCCGGGACGACAACTGAAGTTGTTGCAGGCGGTGCAAGCCACGGGCAAGCCGGTGGTGCTGGTGCTGATTAACGGTCGCCCGTTGTCCGTCAACTGGGCGGACAAGTTCGTACCTGCCATTCTGGAGGCTTTGTATCCGGGGTCTAATGGTGGTACGGCAGTGGCCGATGTGCTCTTCGGAGATTACAATCCCGGCGGCAAACTGACGGTGACCTTCCCCAAAACCGTGGGACAGATACCGTTCAACTTCCCCTGCAAACCGTCTTCACAGATTGACGGCGGTAAAAATCCCGGGCCGGACGGCAATATGTCGCGCATCAACGGCGCCCTTTATCCCTTCGGATATGGTTTGAGCTATACCACCTTCCAATATTCCGACCTGGAAATCAGTCCGAAGGTTATCACCCCGGACCAGGAGGCCACCGTGCGGCTGAAAGTGACGAATACCGGAAAGCGGGCGGGCGATGAAGTGGTACAACTCTACACAAGGGATGTGCTGAGCAGCGTCACCACCTACGAAAAGAACCTTGCAGGCTTTGAACGCGTGCATCTGAAACCGGGCGAAACGAAGGAGCTGACCTTCACCCTCGACCGCAAACAACTGGAACTGCTGAATGCCGACATGAAGCGAGTGGTGGAACCGGGGGACTTCACCGTGATGGCAGGCGCCTCTTCCGAGGATATTCGCCTGAACGGAACGCTGACGGTAGAAGATTATCAAACGCGCATCAAGGCATTGGAGGCGTCCAAACCCGTCAGCCCCGTCACTGCCAGCACGAATGTGGAGGATGCTCCCCGCGTGCTCGATGGAAAAATAAGTACCGTTTGGCAAGGCAATAAGGGAGATTATATTACCTTTGCGCTGAAGAATGGAAGCAAGGTAGACAGGGTGTCCATCGCATTCGTGCGGGACAACAAGCTGCCGGCAGCGTTCGAGATACAGCTTTCGGGTGGTGGCGGACAGTTCCTGACGGTTTATTCGGGTACGGTGAGCGACTACGGCAAGCTGATTTCTTATTCATTCAAAGGAACTACCGCCAGCGACTTGCGCATTGTGCTGAACGATGACCAGGTAGGGGTGGCGGAAGTGAAACTGGAGCCATAAACGAAGGTTTAGCGGTGAATAGGGTTCCGGTTGCGAGTGCAAATAGTTTACAATCAAAAGAGCTTCTACAAACAGTCGCAACCTGAACCCTATTCACTCGTATACTGAATGCCATTCAGTCGTATACTGAACCCTATTCAGTCGTATCCTCATTTATGTCCTCTTTTGAACGCTGATTATCAATCTGTTACAAACAAGCCTTTATGTACCGATAAATCTATACAAAACACCCATGGAAAGAACCTCCGCCGCTGCCTTTGCAGACACCAAGCCGCATTATGAGATACTCGATGGATTGAGAGGAGTAGCCGCCATCGTAGTGGTCTGTTTTCACCTCTTCGAGGCCTATGCCACCAGTCATATAGACCAGCAAATCAATCATGGCTACCTGGCTGTCGACTTCTTCTTCATCTTGTCCGGTTTCGTCATCGGCTACGCCTACGACGACCGCTGGAAAACTACGATGACAACGAAAGACTTCATCAAACGCAGGCTCATACGCCTGCACCCGATGGTCGTGATGGGGGCGGTGATAGGCGCCATCATGTTCTACACTCAGGGCTGCTCGGTGTGGGACGTATCAAAGATTTCCTTGTCGATGCTGCTCGTCGCAACGCTCATCAATCTCTTTCTAATCCCCGCCACACCGGGCTCCGAGATACGCGGCGTCGGCGAAATGTATCCGCTGAACGGGCCGAGCTGGTCGCTCTTCTTCGAGTACATCGGAAGCCTCTTATACGTTTTCTTTATCCGCAAGCTGCCCACCCGGATGCTCACCGTGCTCGTTCTCTTGGCAGCGGCAGGGCTGGCTGCGTTTGCCATCTTCGGACCGCTGGGCGACATCTGCGTAGGTTTCTCCATGAACGAAGACGATATGCTCGGTGGCTCGCTCCGTCTGCTGTTGCCTTCTCTGCCGGATTGTTATTGTCGCGCGTCTTCAAGCCCGTGCACATCAAAGGCGCTTTCTGGATATGCAGCCTGGCGATTGTCGTGCTGCTTGCCGTGCCCCGCATCGGTGACGGTGAAAGCCTCTGGGCAAACGGTATATACAACTCCGTATGCGCCATCATCTTCTTCCCGCTGCTCGTCTATCTGGGAGCATCCGGAAAGACGACGGACAAGCACACCACCCGCGTATGCAAGTTCCTGGGAGACATCTCTTATCCGCTCTATATGGTGCATTATCCTTTTATATACCTGTATTATGCTTGGGTAAAGAATGAAAATCTCACCTTTGTGCAGTCCTTGCCCGGCGCTGCGGCCTTAGTCATCGGAAGCATAGTGTTGACTTATCTCTGCCTGAAGTTCTACGACGAACCGGTGCGAAAGTATTTGACCAAACGTTTTTACGAAAATAAATAGCTGATTATGAATAAACTCCTTTTATGTATGCTCGGATTAAGTGTTGTGGCTTGTACGCCCAAGAAGTCCGCCAACGATGGCAAAGATGAACTCTCCATGCTCGTCGGTACCTATACCAACGGCAGCAGTAAAGGTATCTACTCTTTCCGTTTCAACCAAGAGACGGGAGTTGCCACCCCGCTCAGCTCGGTGGAAGTGCCCAATCCCTCCTACCTCACTCCTTCCGAAGACGGCAAATTCATCTATGCCGTCAGCGAAATGAACGACAGCACGGCCGCCCTCAACACCCTTTCCTTCGACCGGGAGACGGGAACGCTCCGCCTGCTGAACACCGAACGCACGCTCGGCGAAGACCCTTGTTACGTGGCCACCAACAGGAAAGAGGTGCTGACCGCCAATTATAGCGGTGGAACAATGTCCGTCTTCCCCCTGCGCAAGGACGGCACGCTGACACCCGTAGACACCCTCTTTCAGGGCAGTGCCACCGGCCCCGATGCCGAACGCCAAGCCCAGCCGCACATCCATTGCACGACCTTCTCGCCGGACGGAAAGTATATCTTTGCCACCGACTTCAGTGCCGACCGCATCCTGCGGTTTGTGCTGCATCCACGCGACATTACCCCCCCATCTGTCTCTTGAGACAACCGACATCGCCGCCGACTCCGGTCCGCGCCATCTGACGTTCAGCCCGAACGGGAAGTTCGCTTATCTCATCACCGAACTGTCCGGCAAGGTCATCGCCTTCAGTTATGAAGACGGCAAACTGGAAGAGATACAGTCCATCGCCGCCGACACCGTTGGCGCACGCGGCAGTGCGGATATTCATCTGAGTCCCGACGGCAAGTTCCTCTATGCCAGCAACCGCCTGCAGGCAGACGGCATCGCCATCTTTGCCGTAGCCGCCGACGGCACACTGACCAAAGTGGGCTATCAACCTACGGGCATTCATCCCCGCCACTTCAACATCACTCCCAACGGCAAGTATCTGCTCGCCGCCTGCCGCGACAGCAACATCATCCAGGTCTACGAGCGTGATGCCGAAACCGGATTATTGAAGGATGCCGGCAAGGGTATCGTGGTGGACAAACCGGTCTGCGCACAGTTTATCCCGCCCTTTGCTCATTAGTTAATCTTTCTAAATGAGTTTCGGGGAACAAAGAACTTCGTTAACTTTGTTCATTAAACTTATAGTTATAAACTGAGCGTAGAATATGAAGAAAAAAATGATATGGCTTGCCGCCCTCCTGATGGCGACAAGCACTTATGCGCAAACGGACGTGACAACCGGGATTATGCGTGGCAAGGATTACGGAGTGACTTATGTGTTGCCCAAGACTGAAATAGAAATTACAATCGAAGCAACGAAACATACGTACATGCCGGGCGAGTTTTGCAAGTATGCCGACCGCTATCTCCGCCTGAGCAACGTATCTCCCGACCCGGAGATATATTGGACCATCGACAAGATACAGACAGGCGTGGCCGGTGTGCCCGACAAGGACAATGTTTACTTTGTCAAGCTGAAAGACAAGACAGTGGCTCCCCTGATGGAACTTACGGAAGACGGCATTGTCCGTTCCATCAACATGCCACTCAGCGACCGCCGCAAGGCTGCTCCTGAAGCGCCCAAGACAACGAAAGAAAGCATAGACCCTCGTAAATTCCTGACGGAGGAGATACTCATGGCAAGTTCCAGGGCCAAGATGGCGGAACTGGTAGCCAAAGAAATTTATGGTATTCGCGAAAGCAAGAATGCCCTTCTGCGCGGCGAAGCGGACAATATGCCCAAAGACGGCGCCCAGCTCAAGATAATGCTCAACAACCTGAACTTGCAGGAACAGGCCATGACGGAAATGTTTTCCGGAACCGTGAAGGATGAACCCAAGACTTTCATCATCCGTCTGTCGCCCAAGGAAATGAGCAACGAAGTTGCTTTCCGCTTCTCGAAGCGACTGGGTGTAGTTGCCAACGATGACCTTGCCGGCGAGCCGTATTACATCAGCATCACCGACCTGAAAACTCCCACCATCCCCGAAGATGACGGAAAGAAGAAGGTGGACGGAGTAGCTTACAACGTTCCGGGACGTGCACGTGTCACCCTGACGGGCAATAACAAGAAACTCTATGACGGCGAACTGCCTATCACGCAATTCGGCAGCATCGAGTATCTTGCCTCTGTATTGTTCAATAAGAATTCTACGATTAAAGTGCTGTTTGATACAGCAACCGGAGGACTAATCAAAGTGGAAAACAATTGAGAATTAAAAGCTAAAAATAGTGATTAGCGATTAGTGATTAGCGATTAGTTGGCTGCGCGATTATGCCGCATGGCAATCACTAATCGCTAATCACTAACCGTTAATCACTATTTTTAGCTTTTAATTGAATAAACCCATCCTTTTGTAGTTGCGTCACATAGGTCGTGACACGCGACGGATAATTCTCTTCATTCTGAAAATGGTCGGCAAGCAGTGAAATGATTTCCTGCACGGTGCGTTGCCCGTCTATCAACTGCCACACGGCCGTACCGTGTTCTTCAAGCCTCACATGAATATCGGGAGACATGCCTTTCGGCAATAAGAAACGACGCATCCACTCATACTTAAACCGGGGATAAGCGAGCACCACGCACTCGCCTTTCCATTCGGTCGTAATATGTCCGCATTGAACCGGAACAGCATCCAACAGATTTATCTTTCCTTCGGGTGTTTCCATATTCCTATCGTTTCTGCACTGTCTCATTTCTGAATATTGGCTTCTTCCAGGCCGTAACCATACTTCTTATTGGCTTTCTTCAACATGAAAGCCACCACAAGAGCCAAGCAAGCTATTCCGGTAAAGATGCACATCGGCAATGTATAATCGTAAATGTTCACCCCATCCTTCTGTCCGACGATGCAATAGGACGAGTCGAGCACCTTACCAATCAACAACGGAATGCCCCAAAGGCCGATATTCTGAATGAAGAATATCAACGCATACGCAGTACCCAACTGATTTACCGAGAATATCTTAGCCACAGCCGGCCACATGGCCGAAGGTACCAACGAGAAAGCGATACCCAACACCGTCATCAACACAATAGCCACCAACCAGAAGTGAATGCCAGGAATGGCATAAATGAAGTGAACACCAATCAGCATCGCAGCACCCAAAATCATAATGGAAGCCGACTTGCCATGTTTATCGATATACCCTCCAAAGATAGGCGTCAGTATCAAAGCGCCCAAAGCCGGCAGTCCGGCAAAGAAGCCTGCAACGCTCTCGTCGATGCCATACTTGCTCGTCATCAACTCCGAGGCAAACTTCTGGAAGGGGAATACGCAGGAATAGAACAAGACACAAAGCAAAGCTATCAACCAGAAACCCGGATTTACCAAAATAGCCTTCACGTCCTTGAACGAGAATTTCTCTGCCGGCTCATCATCACCCGATGCCAAAGCCGCAGCAGCCATCTGCTTGTCCAGCTTCTTGTCCATCACCGAGAAGGCAAAGAAAGCAACCAAACCGCCCAACAGCAGTACCAAGCCCACCATCACCGGAGCAGAAATGCCGAAAGCACGCGCCAAGGGAATAGCTACCGCATACCCTGCTTGCGAACCGATACGCGCCAATGCCACCTGAACACCCATGGCCGTTGCCAGCTCTTTTCCTCTAAACCACTTGGCAATAATCTTCGACACCGTGATACCTGTCACCTCGGCACCTACACCGAAGATGGAGTAACCGGTAGAAGCAACAAGTACTCCTGCCTTATATCCAAAAATCATCGTCTCATTGCCGGCAAGTCCCGTCATGGCGTAATATTCGAGCGCCGTACCACCCACCATCAGTATCGTAGATAGTTTACCAGTAAAGCGGATACCAAAGCGGTCCAGGATTAATCCTCCCCAAATCAGCATCAGGAAGAATACATTCAAGAAGCTATAGGCGCCCGTGAAGAACCCGAATTCACTACTAGTCCATTTTAAGTCGGCCTCCAGCATTGTTTTCAGTGGTGCTACAACATCATTTACGTAATAAGCTGCCATCATGGTGAACGCTACGATAGCCAATGCTCCCCAACGGGTGGCCTTCGAGTCGTTCAATTTAAGTTTCAGTTGTTCTGTCATTGTCACTATTTTAAATTCAGTTATTAATCAACGAAAAAAGGCTGACGCTTTCCAGCATCAACCTTTTCCATATTTCTTCAAGTGGGACTCATCCTCACCTTGCTGCCTTAGTTGGCATCAGAATCCGCAGCAGGAGCAGTTATAGCAGGAGTTTCGACCTGCGGAGCAGCGGTACCTACCGGCATGTTATACGGATTTGTCTTTTCTTCTTGCTGTGCCTGTTCCATAATCACATCGCCACCTTTGTGAGACATGGTAGGAACCACATAGGCAGAAGCGATACTCATCACTACCATAAACGCAGCCAGTCCCCACGTAGCCTTCTCCAGGAAGTCAGTAGTCTTGCGTACACCCATGATTTGATTGGATGATGAGAAACCCGAAGCCAGACCACCGCCTTTGGAATTCTGAATTAACACAATGAAACACATCAGCACGGATGCAATCACCATTAAGATAACTAATAATAAATACATTTTGTTATTTTGATTTAGCGTTAATAATCAATTTCTCCAAAAATCTGATTTGGTCTGCAAAGTAAGCATTTTTTTTTGGATAATTCAAACTTAATTTTTTAATAATTTCAAGAGCTTTATCATATCGGTGCTGTTTAACATAGATTTTAGCTAAAGTTTCTGTAAAACAGCTATCATCCATCCCCTCTTCTTCGGTTTCGGAGGACGATGTTTCTGTTGTTTCGACTGGCTCCGCTTCTGCAGACACAGCCACTTCGGTTGCCTCACTCTTACAGATAAAACCATCTATCAACTCATGCCCGCGCAATTTAGGAACTTCACTTTCGCTGTCCGTCCCGTCCAAGCGGTCATCATCCTGCATCAGATAGGCAGTATAATCCATAGCGTAGTCCAGCTCCGTAATCTGGGAATGCTCCTCGGGAATATCCGCCAGGAAAGCATCAATCAGTGCCAGAGTACGGTCTACGCTAGGCTCTTCCTCCAGCACTTTGGACGACAGCAAAAGAGACTTGCGGGATTTCAGTGTATAGCGGTCACCCTCTACCACATAGAACAGCACCCGCCGGTCGGCTACGTAGGATACCGCCTTGCGCAGCTCCGCACCAAAGGTGATGTCGTGCAGCAAATATAAATTCTTGAGATACAACAGCCTGATTGATTGGAAATAAGGATAGCGGGCCACCAATGTACGAAGCTCGTAAAGGGTGTCCCTATTCAGTGTTTCAGGATGCTGTATCCATTGTTGCAGATGTGCAGAAGTCATTCCTCAGTTACCAGCTAGCTACCGTTGCGTTAAATATCTGTTCGGTGATGTCCTTTATCATTTCGTTTATCAGGTTGTCCTGTACGTCGGTCAGCAGCAAAGACGAGTCATAAGTCTTGAATGACGAGAACTGCTGCTCAAAGTCTTCTTCGTGGTTTGTGTTATTGACAAAGCGCACGTTGACCGTCATTGTCAGCTTCACTTTGGAGGAGTATCCGTCAGCCGCCACCGACTCATTGTACTGATTATAACCGGTTATTTCACCATCTATTTCCAGGTCACCGTTAGCATTCGTCAGTTGCAGACTGGTTTGCTGGATAAACATATCCTTCAACTTCTGGTTGAACTCCGTCGTCATCGGGGCATATACAAACTCCGCCCGGTTGGGAAACTCGGCGATGGCGATGGTCTTCACCTTACTGTAATCGATAGAGCTAATCGGAGCAAGCCCCATAGAGATGCGGCAGGAATATACCATGCATACCAACCCCATCAATAGTACGGCCGGTGCTATTTTTTTAATCCAATCCATATTCTTTAATCTTTCTGTATAGTGTGCGCTCCGAAATATTCAGATCCTTCGCCGCACTTTTGCGCTTTCCATGATGTTTCTCAAGCGCTTTGCGTATCATTTCTTTTTCTACTTCATCCAAAGAGAGAGACTCTTCCACGTATTCCTCCGTATCTTGTATGTCGTCGTCCACATCAGAAGCCGGTTTTACGGAGGGGTGTATGATAGTGGGTACACCCGCGGTTACCGGAGCAACGACCGGAGCAGCCGGTACATAACAAGTTGCCGGAGGCACACTCTTTGTCCCCACGCCATTGCGCTCAGCCATTATATCGTGCACCAGTTTCTTCAGTTCCGTCACGTCCTGACGCATGTCGAAAAGCACCTGATAAAGGATTTCACGTTCACTTTCGAAACTTTTGTTCTCTTTCACGCCAAACAGCGCCGGCAAACGCTGCGCGTTGTTCTGTTCGGGCAAATACCCTTTCAGGATGGCGGCATTGATTTCACGGTTGGTTTCTATGATAGAGATTTGTTCCGTGATGTTCTTCAACTGACGAACGTTGCCGGGCCATGTATACGAAACCAGCATCTGCTTGGCATCTTCAGTCAACTGGATGGCAGGCATACGATACTTCTCCGCAAAATCGGAAGCAAACTTACGGAACAACAAGACCACATCCTCGCCCCGTTCGCGCAGAGACGGCACCTGCACGGGAACCGTATTCAGACGGTAATACAAGTCTTCACGGAAACGTCCGTCGGCAATGGCTTGCGTCAGGTTCACATTGGTAGCGGCTACAATACGGACATCGGTTTTCTCCACTTTGGAGGAACCGACCTTGATAAATTCACCCGTTTCGAGCACGCGGAGCAGACGCGCCTGCGTAGGCAGAGGCAACTCTCCCACCTCATCGAGGAAGATAGTTCCACCGTTAACCTCACCGAAGTATCCTTTCCGTTCACCGATAGCCCCAGTAAAAGCCCCCTTCTCATGCCCGAACAGCTCCGAGTCAATCGTTCCTTCAGGAATGGCGCCGCAGTTCACGGCAATATACTGTCCGTGCTTTCTCCGGCTATACTGATGGATGATTTGCGGAAAGCTCTCCTTTCCGACACCACTCTCTCCGGTAATCAGCACCGACAAATCGGTAGGAGCCACCTGAATAGCAATGTCAATGGCACGCATCAACGCTTCGTTGTTGCCAATGATCCCAAAACGTAATTTTACTTGTTGTATTTCCGCTTTCGTCATACTACAAATCTTCTTCTACACTATCGAGTTTCAGTTTGTCACTGTCATCACGCTTTTCATAATACTGTTTCCGCAGAGGATTGCTGTGTGCCGCCTTCTCACGCTGGCGGCTACGGAATACGTCGATGGCAACGTAAACAGCCTGGCGGAAAGAGTCTTCGGATGCAAGTCCTTTGCCGGCAATATCATAAGCCGTACCATGTGCGGGCGAAGTACGTACCACCGGCAGCCCGGCCGTATAGTTGACACCTTCGTCCATAGCCAAGGCCTTGAAAGGCGCCAAGCCCTGATCGTGATACATAGCCAGAATGCCATCAAAGTGGGTAAAGTTGGCAGAACCCATAAAGCCGTCAGCCGGATAAGGGCCATAACAAAGCATACCTTTGGCAGCCAGTTCTTTAATAGCCGGAATGATAATCTCCTGCTCTTCCGTACCAAGCAGACCTTCATCGCCTGCATGAGGATTGAGGGAAAGCACGGCAATACGCGGTGCATCAATGCCGAAGTCCTGTTTCAGGGAGCGATTGAATATCGTAAGTTTCTCTTGTATCAACTCTTTCGTGAGGGTCGGTGCAATGTCTTTCACAGGGATGTGCCCCGTCACCAATGCCACCCGGAAATCGTCTTTCATCAATATCATCAACGCCTTCTCGCCGTCACCCAGTTTCTCTTCGATATACTCCGTATGTCCGGGAAAAGAGAACTCTTCGGACTGAATGGTGTGCTTGTTGATAGGTGCAGTGACAATCACATCTATCAGACCTGCCTTGTATTCCTCGATAGCCTTTTCCAAAGCGCCAAGTGCAGCTTTACCGGCTTCAACGTCAGGTTTAGAGAACTCAACCTTAACTTCATCATCCGTACAGTTCACCACGCTCAAACGATTGTGGGCTGCCTCCGACGCAGAGTTGACAATACTGAAATTAGTGGGTAAATCAAGAGATTTACGGTGATATGCAGCAACTTTAGGCGAACCGTAGATAATCGGTGTACACAGTTCCAGCATCGTAGGCTCTGCAAAGGTTTTCAAAATCACTTCATAGCCTACTCCGTTTATATCTCCCTGAGTAATGCCGACTCTTATTTTGTTATCTTCCATTCTTATTTTTTTGTATTAGTAGAATCTTCTTTCGCTACACCCAATGGAATTTCGGCTCCCTGCTGCTTGCTGTTGGGCAACTTCAAGGTGTACAAAGACGCTTCCATCTGGCGTACTAAATTACGTTTCAGCTTATCGGGTGAATAGACAAATATCTCGGACACGATAATGCGCTGGTTGGCCTTGTCCAGGCGAACTTGGGAAACATACGGACCACCCATAAAATCACCCTTTATACGCCACAATCCGCGAGCCTCCAAAGCATATTCGCCTTGCACAGTGATGGGTTTTACATCCGTCATCAATGTATCAGTCTCCATATACATGCCTTCTCTGGCACCGGGGATGTTCGCCTTCATCACGGAGTCGCGCTTATGTACAAAATATTCTTTGGTAAACGTATCTTTATCCGTATAGGGATAGGAGTAAATGACAAAGTTCTGGTCGCCCGTAGCTGCATTCGTACCAGCCCAGAAGAAATTCTCTCCCACCTTGGTAGATGCCAGTTCGCCTGGTATCCATACGTCGCAGTCGAACATGCTCTTCACTTTCATTGCCGCGTAATCATTATGTTTCTTTTCCAGTACTGAAATCTGGCGGTTCATCTCCGCGCGAGTAAAGAAGTCGATAATAACCTGCTTATTCTCTTCGACGAACTTCTCGAAAGAGGCTTCATCGGGTGCCTGAATGGTCAGGATGGATTGCGGAGCTGCATATACATCTTTGGCATACTTGAACTTGGGCTGTGTGTACAAGTCCTTGTTCACATCCACTATAATGATATTGCGAATTAGTTTCAAAGTGGCATCATAATTTGCCGGAGAGGTATACATCATACGGAACGAGCGCTCGGACTGGGGCAATCCCGGCACATCCGAATCGAGTACGTCATAAAGCGCGCGACCGGCAGGGCGTTCCCACAGTCCCGGGTCTACAACTACCAAAATTTCGTACGCCCGACCGCTGGAAGTCGGAGTAAATACACCCTTTTTGCCATTACTACACGCAGAAAAAAGCGCCAGTACAAGGGCCATACTTAAATAAAGCAGGTGTTTCTTCATCTTTCTATGTATTTTAGTTTTTACAAAGCTACGAAAAAGCCGTATATACGTGATACTAAAGTTAATAATTTATATTAATTCTTCTTTATTCTCCTCCTACCTGGCAGTAGAGAGCATACCGCAGGCCGCAAATATATCTTCTCCGCGAGAGGCACGAATGGTTGTAAACAGCCCGTGGGATGTCAGGTAATCACGAAGTTGCGTCATGGTTTCCAGGTCGGCACCTTCCAAATCGACACCCGGTATGGCATGGAAACGGATCAGGTTGATGCGGCAGTCCAAACCACGCAGCAGCTTCAGCAACTCTTTAGCATACAGCAACGAATCGTTCACTCCTTTAAAAACAATATACTCAAAAGATAGTCTGCGCTGTTGCTAAAATCATAGTTCCTTAACAAATCTACGATTTCCGTAATAGAGAAAGCCTTCTCTGCGGGCATCAGTTCGCGACGTTGCAGAGGCACGGGAGAGTGCAGGCTGATTGCCAGATGGCAGTCCGACTCCTCGATAAACCGTTGCAGACCTTTTCGTAAACCTACCGTAGAAAGGGTTATCCGCTTGGAGCTCCATCCGTAACCGTAGGAAGCCGTCATGATTTCCAATGCTTTCAGCACTTCATCAAGGTTATCGAGAGGTTCGCCCATTCCCATCATGACGATGTTCGTCAGTTTGTCGCGTTCCGGCAAAGAGTTTATCTGGTTAATGATTTGATTGGCTGTCAGATTAGCAGCAAAGCCCTGCTTGCCGGTCATGCAAAATTTGCAGTTCATCTTGCATCCCACCTGTGAAGATACACATAGCGTGGCACGGTCGTCATCCGGAATATACACGGCTTATACGTAATGCCCCTCTCCTACCCGATAGAGATACTTCACCGTCCCGTCTTCCGAGCGCATGGCATCTACCGGAGCTTCACCGCCTACTTCATACATCTCTTTCAGCAACTCCCGGTGTTTCAACGACAGGTTTGTCATTTCATCTATGGAAGTCACTTTCTTGTCATACAGCCATGCGGCTATCTGCTTGGCGGCGAAACCGGGCATACCCAGGTTCTTCACCACGGTCTGCAATTCGGCGAGTGTCAGTCCTAAAAGGGGTTGTTTCAGCATCATATCTATCTCTTCTATTTTATATTTCACCACAGATTACACAGATTAACACAGATTTAAGAGAAAAAATTAAAGAAACGCGGATTAACGCAAAGTCACGCAGATTATTTATATGATAGAGTTTCCCTTTGCGAAAATCTGCGTTAATCTGCGTTTTAATAAAAATAATCTGTGCTTTATTCTGTGCTAATCTGTGTAATCTGTGGTGAAACCATTTACAATTGCAAAGGTAGAAATAAAGTTGCACAACGGCAACAGAAGAAGAGCAATGATGAAAAATGAGTATAAAAAAAAGAACCGCCCGGCAACTTGTCGGACGGCTCTGGCTATATCTCTCCGTTCAGTGTTCTTAGAAGAACAAGTAACGGTTATCTTTTACATTTGCATTCAGATACAAGTCATTGATGAATTGGCTTGCCATACGTGCATGCATATTCTCCAACGTAGCTTCTTCCGTTTCCTGATTGTAGGTCTCGTTTAGCTTCTCCTTGGCATAAGGTTGAAGAACGAATACGCCACCGTTACCCTTGATGGGAGCACTCAGCTTATTCAGTTCGGCAACAGATGCATAAGCGCCTACCAACGGTTCGCTGCTACGCAATACCGGAACATAAGCAGGAGCAGCAAAAGTGACATGCTTCACAGAATCGCTAACTGCATTTGCCATATTCTTATATTGATCGAAAGAAGCAGCACCGGCAGCTTTCATATCAGCCATAATCTTCTCGGCTTTCTTATCACGAAGAATTTCACTTCTCAACTGGTCTTTTGCCATAGACAACGGACGGTAACCTTCCGGAACAATGCCTGCTACTGCAACCACCATCATATGGTCACTTTCGCCACACTCATACAGACCTGAAACCTCACCGGCCTTGGCAGAGAACGCCCATCTCAGAGCCTCTTTTGTTCCCTTCACACCACCGATGGTATGTTCCGAGCTATACAAATCCGTTCTGTCCAACAATCTGTAGCCTGCATCCTCCGCATTGGCAACCATCTTATCCAATGTATTGTTTACAGCGATAAACTGGCTGAAGTCGTTGTATGCTTTGCTATAAGTTTCCTTGCTGAAGTCCACCGGACGTTTGATGACAGCCACTTTATATTTGTCAGTCGTAGCTTTCTTATCAGTAACTTGCAAGATAATGTTAGCCTGCCCCAAAGCAAGGTTTGTCAGTTCATTTTTGCCCAAAGTCGTAACGGCAGTAATGTACTTCAAGTTATCACCGTCAACCTGTGCACCTTCATAGTTAGCAGAAGAAATCCATGTCGGCTCACCAGTCTGACCGTATTTCTTAGCAACTTCTGCAAAGTTAGCACCACCCTTGATGGCGTTGTAGATACTATCAGCCAGTGCCTTAGTCTTTTCAACTCCATCAGCCGTTACTTGAATTTGACGGAATTCGATGGAGTCGGGCATAGCAACCGCAGCAATCTTCTTGAAAGAATTGATTGTATTGTCCGTAGCATTGTAATAAGGTCCGTAAACCCCACCTACACTTACAGAGTCCAAACGAGCTACAACATCAGCAGGCAAAGCCTTGGCAGTGTAGAACAAGTCTATATACGGATACGTAGAACCGGCAGTACGAACGAAAGTAGAATAATCACTCGGAGTCGTATTCAGTTGTGCCGTATATTCTTCCACTTCCTTCTGGATAGCAGCTCTGTCTTCAGGGCTTGCAGTCACCTGTACATCGATAAACTTGATGTTACGGGTTTCCACATATTGTCTGAACTGTTCCTTCTTCTTGTCATAAGCAGCTTTCAGGTCAGACTCCTTGATAACAATGGTAGAGTCAACGATTGAAGTATAAGGAATAGCAGCCAGCAACAAATCAGACTGGTCTACTCTTGCATTGAATGCATCCTCAGCTTCTACCGGATTGGAGAACAAAGACTTCGTTATCAAAGCCTGATACTTCTCTTGCAGACGGGTCTGAACCAATATCTTTTCAACAAAAGCCCAAAATTTATACATAGAGTCGTAATACTCTGCATATTGAGACGGCATCTGTGCCTTATTCATCTTGGCATAATCCACGAGGAACTTCTTCAACATATCCTTGTCAAAAGCACCGGTCTGCGGATTACGGAACGGAGTCTGTTGCAACATCGGGTGTACGCCGGCGTCGATAATAGCCTGAAGTTCTGCCTTAGAAACAGTCAGTCCCAACTTCTTAGCCTCGTTCTCAATCAGTTTATTATTTACGTATGATCTCCACACTTCGTCTTTGACCTGGTTGGTCTGTTCATCGCTCAATGCGTTCATGCCGCTGGAGAATTTCACTACTTCCGTGTATTCTTCTACCAAGTCCTGATAATCCTGGGCGGAAATAGTTTCCCCGTTCACTTCACCTGCATCATGTGACTGGTGCGGCTGAAGTACTTTCCACGCGTCTCCCGCGATGAAGGCAAACAACGCCAAACCAATAACAATCACCAATAACGGCCCTTTAGACCGAATGTTTTGTAATGTTGCCATTTTAATTAATATGATTTATTTGTTTATTATTTTTCTTTTCATAGTTCATTTTAGCGCACGAAGATACAAAAAATGCTAATATGCATCTATTTATTCTCTAAAAATTTACGTTTAAACGAGATTATTCGATGACTTTCAACCGTACCAGCTCTATTTTTGTGGCTGTAACCTTGATTATCTTGAACTGATAATTATCTATAGCCACCACTTCATGCAACTTTGGAAAACTTTGATAACGGTTCAAAATCAGCCCTCCTATTGTCAGATATTCGTCCGACTCGGGCAACTCCAGATTAAAGGGTTCGTTCACTTTCTCTATCTCCAAACGTGCCGACAATACATATTCGTGTTTGCCAATCTGCTTACAAATATAGGAAGTATTATCGTGCTCGTCTTCAATATCACCGAAAATTTCTTCCACCAGGTCTTCCAGAGAGATAATGCCCGACGTGCCGCCAAACTCATCCACCACCACGGCAATCGTCTTCTTCTGCTGCATGAAGAGCTTCATCAACTTATGCGCCGCCATTGTTTCGGGCACGATGGGCACTTCCTTTACGTTATTCCGCCAGTCCACCGGATTGCGGAACATTTCGGAGGAATGGATATAGCCTATCACATTGTCTATATTGCCGTCGTACACTATAATTTTAGAAATCCCCGATTCTACAAACAGGCTTTTGAGGTCTTCCAATGAAGCTGTCACATCCACCGCCACCACTTCCGTGCGGGGAACGATGCAATCGCGTATCTTGATAGTAGAAAAGTCGAGTGCATTCTGAAATATCTTCACTTCCGTATCCAAATCCTCTTCGTTCGTGGCATTCTCAATGCCCGACTGGACAAAGTAATCCAAATCAACCTTACCGAATGCTCTCTCGGAAGCCTCCTTATTTATCTTCATGCCAAACAGGCGCAGGAAGAGATAAGACAGCCCGGAGGCAAATTTAGAGATAGGGAACAAAATAATATAACAAATAAACAGAGGTACGGCGCATACCCTCAACATCAGGTTCGGATTAATCTTGAATAGAGTCTTCGGCAGAAACTCACCGGTCACCAGGATGATAAGAGTAGAAATAATGGTTTGCACCACCGCCATCGCAAAATGATTTTCGATAACTCCCGCCAACAGATTGACTTCGATTATCTGTGCCATGAGGATACCATAGATAACCAGCGCTATATTATTCCCCACCAGCATGGTAGAGATAAAGTTATTGGGATTGCGGAAGAAGCAGGAAAGAATGCTCGATGTAATTCCCGGTTTCCGTTCCATCTCAAAGCGAAGTTTATCCACAGAAACAAATGCAATCTCCATCCCCGAAAAGAAAGCGGAGAAAGCCATCGTTATCAACAAGTATATAATAGTATCCATCATATCATTTGGCGCTATCAGTCTGCAAAGTGTCGACCGGAGCAGTATCATCCTCGTCTACATAGAAGATGCCTTCCGGCTTATGAATGGTATAAACGGTCATTTGCTGATTGGAGTCGAAGCCACGGCCGGTAATGATACGGTCGGGTTGCTCAATGCGTATAAAGCGGTCCGAATATACCTTCTCTTTATTCTGGTCCCAATACAGTAGTTCCGTATCAAACTTCTCACCTTTCAGGTTCTGAATATGGACATTGCCCATCAGCTTCCACAACTTTTGCTTGTCATAGTAATAGGCCGTATCAGACTTTATGCTGGCTTCCACCTGGAACAGCGAATCGAAGTTTTCCAGATATATTCCCTTTTCAAAGGCCCAGTAAGAAGGCGACTTGCGGTCAAATACCAGCCATTCCGCCGTTTTGATGCGGTAGCGGGTTATGCCCGAATCGGAAATCAGCGTAGTAACTCCGCGTGTATCCATTACCGGCAGCGAGTCGCGTTCGGTAATAGCCGCCCCCGAGTCCTTTTTCCGTCCGGAACAGGATGAAAATAAAAGAAGCATAACCATTACCGCAAGGGTAATGGTTATGCTCTTATTTTTAGGATTAACAACTTTATCGGGTTGTATCAGCATATCCTTATCGAATGGTTGTAGACTCGCCAATCCAACCGCCGATAGTGATACGGTCACCAGCCTTATAACCCAACATAAAGAGGTCTTTAGCCTGCGGAGTATGGGCGGTATACGTTTTAATCAGCTCGTTTGCTCTATCAGTAACGCTCGGATCTACAGCCTTGGCACGTTGCAACTTGTCGATAACAACGAAGTAAGTACATCTATTCAAAGCCGGTTCGTCGCTCCAGTTAGGATTAGATCCGTACATTTGCGCCAGCAAAAGATAAGGCTCGCCGTAGTTTTCATTGTAGCTGATAGACTTCTGAACATACATTCTGGCCTGAGACAGTTTCTTAGCCTGCCACAAAGCGGTAGCGGTAGCATAAGCCATTTCTGCTTTCTTGCTATTGTCTGTTTCCATGTTCAGGGCTTCGTCGAAATACTTCACGGCATTATCGAAATCATCTTTCTTATAGTACATCATTGCAACACCTACGGCAGCATCTGCAGTCGGGTTGATTTTGTACATATAGTCGGCAGCAGCAAAGTACACATTGCTATCCGTACATTTCATCATCTTCAGGATAGTGATGGTTTTCTTCAGGAAAGCAGAGTCAGTCTTGTTCTCTTCCACCTTCGGGCCATAGATATTCTGCAAAGATGCGCAATCGGCAACACCACTATTGATGAACATAGCTACCAGGTTATCCTTAATTACCTGCAAAGCAGCCTTCTTTTTTTCATTATTTTCTGCTGCGATGGCATCATCAGCATACTTGGAAGCATTGATATAATCCTGGAAGAACTGATCTGTAAAGTTATTGTCAGCCTTTACTTTCTGCATGGAGGCGTCGAGGAAGTAGTGCAGTACAGCGCCTTTAGAACCGGCTTTTTCAGCATCTACAGACTCCTTCAGCCATTGATAGGCCTGATCCACATTCGGATTTGGAGCATATTGCAAGTAGTCCACCGCTTTGGCACCCAAAGCATCGGCCACGCTCGGCACATCTTTCATTCCCTTGCTGACAAATTCAGGAATATACTTCATTCTCAAATCGTATACATCCATCAGCTCATCAAAGTACTTCTTGTAATCAGCCGAATTTTTATCCTGAATCTGACTCAAGAAACCTACCAAAATCTTCTGGGCATCGGTAAAAGTATAGTATCTCAACGTCGGGCAATCTTTCAAGACAGCCATACAAGGGGCATAAGCATCTTTATAATTCTTTGCTCTTACCGCCTCATGAGAGATACTACTGTTTGCATTACAACCACTTTGTGCGAAAGTGCTGGTCACCCCACCCGAAAGGAGCAATACAGCTACAAGCGTTTTAATCTTCATTGTATCTAAATTTTTAGTTATATATTATCTATTCTCTAACATCAATCCACTTTCCGTTTGAAGAACCAACGTTCATTGAAAGTCACTCCGACGCAGACGCGGAAGGTGTTTCGTTCAGAAACGCGCTACTGGTTCTTTCTGTTCTCACGTACTGCGCCGAAAGGCTCAATACGGAACGCGTGCGCGGAATAGATAGTCCGAAACCAGCCGTTACTCCATATTCATTGGCTGCACGCTCGCCGTTTATCTTATAATAAGGCTGGGAATAATAAGCTCCCAAGCGATATTTGACATGGGCCAGATAACTTCTTCCCATCGGATTAGGAAGATATTCGGCACCCACTGCTATTTTCGTACGATTACAGAACGCATCGTCATTGTTCATAAAGGACACAGAGCTCCACTTCTGGTATGTGAAGTCGGCGCCCACCGTCAACCGGTTGTCATATACATATGTGGCACCCACTCCCAGGCTCATCGGCGTACCGAAGGTAGCAACCGTATCTCTCGTATTTATGGTCGAGCCGCTGGTACTGTTCCCCAATATATCCTGAACATACGAACTGTTATGCAAGTCATGTCCCGGTGAGAATACAGCTCCCAATGTCATCAGATGTTTCTTCCCGAACTGCTGCGTATACTGCGCACCCAAATCTATCTTATAACTACGTACCGACGTGTTATTCGTTCTTTGAAACGCCAGATTGGTCGGTGCATTCGGGAAAGTCTCAGCCATGGTGTGCGTGATGTCTCCCCAAAGATACGAAATATTCGCACCAACAGAAAAATTTTTAACTATCTTAAAGCCAGCCCCCATATACAACTGATGCAATCCTCCGTCTCCGGTATATTGCACGGTAGTCGAATTATCGGAAGAGCCCGGATTTACACGGTATTCTCCCATACTGTATCCCACATTCGAATAAGGCAACAAGCCGAGACTCATACCCGCCCATTTAGCCAGTCGGAACTGCATAGTGATATAGTCAAAACTTGAATTCTTGGCATTCTGCTTTATCTTGCCGTCACTAAAGTTCGTGTTCTGCAAAGAAATGCCGCCGTCGAAAATGAACGTGAGCGAGTCAACCGCCGTATAGGATGCCGGATTTGCGAAGTTAATCTGGTATTTATCCCGTAATCCGTATGCAATACCACCCATGACCTTGCTATTTCCTGAACCTTGATCTGCTAATTGTCCGTATCCGTATCGTGTATAGGGAGAATTTGTATTATTTTGAGCGATTGCCGCCCCGGACAATATCATTAGCAAAAGCACCAAGAGTGTTGTCTATATCCTATCATTATTATAGTTTAAAATTCTATTTAATCCTTTCAACACTAAAAATCTGTCTGCAAAGATGATACTTTTTAAGTTTGTATCAAAAGAAAAATCATCACCGCCCGTTAAAAAAACCAAAAGTTTAGGATATTTATGCTTCATAGCCACAATGTAACCGGAAATCTCATATTCCATTCCTTTCAATACTCCTTCGCGGATGGCGGTATCGGTGTCTTTCCCCATCGGCAGGCGACGCCCTTCACGAGTCACTTGCGGCAGCCTTGCCGTGAACTGGTGGAGCGCCTTGAAGCGCATCTGCACGCCGGGAGAGATATTTCCGCCATGATAGCGCCCGGCAGCGTCGATGAACTCGTATGTGATGCAGGTGCCTGCATCAATCACCAGAATATCCCTGCCGGGAAATTGTTCAAAAGCTCCCACGACTGCCGCCATGCGGTCGTAGCCCAGTGTTTGCGGCGTCTCATAGAGGTTTTCCACCGGAAGCGGTGTCTTTTCATTCAGCCACAACACGGGTACGGATAATTGCGCCAACTGCGCCAATGCTTGTTCGCTCAGGTCGATAACGGTAGCCACAATCGCTCTTTCAAACGAATATTTACGACAGACAGCAGGCAGACGTTCCAGCGTGAGATTGGAGTCGTACACCACTTTGACAATCGACCCGCCGTCGAACGCTGCCATCTTCGTCACCATATTTCCAATATCTATAATGAGGTTCACTTTAATCTTTTTTTAGAACGGACAAAGATACGACTTTATTCTATACTAATTACTAATTACGAATTACAAATTACGCAGTGTTGCAATATCGCATGGCGATTGTAATTTGTAATTCGTAATTAGTAATTAGCACAAGATTGTTTCGGCATCGAAGCAAGGGCATTCCTTTATCCACTCCTACGGTTCTATCTCGCCGTTATGGTTCAGGTCGGGACTGAGGTCGCGGTGTCCGCACAGGCGACTGCCGGGATAGTCTTTCATCAGCACCTTCACCAGCACCCGCAGGGAGTGCTTCTGATACGAAGTACGGGTATCGGCAG
>JAJQAY010000122.1 GCA_021203515.1 Bacteroides sp.
TAGACAAATATTGTCTTTACGGTACACACAAGATTAAAACAGACAATTCCGAAACCTAATACTTAAATCATAGTTTTTCCCGTTCAAGAAATTCTCTTATATCCTCCTTCAACCACTGATAGAGGTAAAGGTTCTTATAGCCGCTGTTTTTCTTCAGCATCAGTGACACATTGACCTGACTGTTTTCATAGCCCGTCAACTCGTTGTGGAACTGTTCGTTGTGCGCGGCCAGATGTTTGATTTCCTGTTCGCGCTCGCGGCGGAGTACCGTGCAGACGGGCAACAATATCTTCAGCACTACGCAGTCCACGATGTGATGGCCTTGTATATAGAGATAAGCAGTATCAGGAGTCAATCCGAGTTTCTCCAGTTCCACACCCATCTTATCGATAGGGTCGATGTATTGCGGAAAGCGTGCCCGCAGTTCAGAGAGTTTAGCCGAAACCACGCGTTGCATGTCGTCCAGGTAACGATAAGGATGGCGAAGATTTATCTCTTGCAAGCGGATATAACCGTTAAAGTCGTACATGGGGAACGTGTGTGTCGTGCTGACGATAGAACCAGACATTCCACAGAAGCAACGGATAAGCAATTTGTGAATAGCGTTTCAGGAATGCAGGAAAGTCCAGGATATACCGGTCGTTCAACGTGGCCTGCACACAAACTTCGTGGAGGCTTTCGGCAAAGCAATGGAAATTCTCGATGGCATAGCCATAGGTCTGGAAGATATAAGGATTGCGGTTTATCTTCCGGGACACATTCGTAGCACCCTGAAGCAGGAAATCATAATCGCTATCCACGCAAGCTATCAGGCTGCGCCCCAGTTCCGATGTGTTCAGCGTATTCATCAACACCATCTTCTTCCCCTTGGCCAGCGAGGTGGCAGAGGGCAGCATCACCTGGAAATAGCGTTCTTCGTTTTCAAACTCCGACAGCAGTGTACGCCAGAAAGCTACATCATCATAGCTCTCCACATAAGCCACAATGCGCCTGCGCCCTTTCTTCGAGGAGAATTTATGGGCGGCGTCCAGATAGGCCGAAGTCAGATTGTGTTTTAAAGAGGTTGCCAATTTGAGTTATGAGTTATAAGTTATGAGTTATAAGTTATGAGTTATAAGTTATGAGTTATTAGGTTGTAAAAGGAAAGACAAGTTATGCCGGTACATCTGTTTATAAATAAATAACTCATAACTTATCACTTATAACTGTAGAAATATCTTCTACCTCCGTCACCGCATCCAGCCAGCCTTCCATGATGACGGCGGGCGAATGGGTAGTGAGTATAAGTTGGGCGTTCGGATTTAGTTCACGTATCATCCCAATAAGTTTCTGCTGCCATTCAATGTGCAGAGAAGCCTCCGGCTCGTCCATAAAGAGGACGCAATGGTCTCCGTTGCGCACCAGCACCGTCAGCAGGATTACGAGCATCTGCTTCTCACCGGACGAGAGTTTATAAGGCAGGAGGCGCTCACCGTCCTGATAGAAAACGATGTCGTTGCTCTTGTGGTCTATCTTCTTGCGGGTATAGCTGAACAGTTCGTCCACCATATCCTGAAACTTCCGTTTGGGAATGGACAGTAAGGGAGCCTGGCTGCGTTGCTCTTCGTCACCGCTGAGGAGTTCAATCATCTTGTTGCCCACGTTCACCTGATAGTCCAGATAATGGCGTTGGAGCAGGTAGAGTTGCCAGTCCGGTTCGGACTTCACGTTCGGGTCGGCCATGCGGGCGGTGAAGTCGCCCATAATGAGGGGGCGGTCGTAACTGCGGATTACATCGTAGGGAATAAAGGTTGCCTCCGGATTATCGAAGAAAACATGCACGCCGTTCTTCTCGTCGCTCTTCACCTCTCCGGAAGTCTGTTCCAGATAACCGACCGACCTGTTCAGGATGGTCGTCTTCCCCACTCCGTTGATGCCGGAGAGTATGTTGACATCGGGACGCAAATCCCACGCAATATCGTATCGATGCCACAGTCCGTGTATCTCGATGCGCTTGATGTAATTGGCTTGTACTTCCATGATTTCTTGCTTTAAATCAAGGCAAATATAAAGAAACGGATTGAGAAATTAATTACCTTTGCGACTGTTTTCACCACAGATTACACAGATTTTATGAATAAGAATGTACAGGGGCACCTATTCGCCCTTACTGCGAACATATTATGGGGGCTTATAGCCTCCATCGGCAAATCTGCCTTGATAGAGTTTTCGGCATTGTCGGTCACTACTTTCCGCATGGTGGGTGCGGCAGCTTGTTTCTGGCTGCTGTCCCTGTTCTGCAAGCGCGAGGAAGTAGACCACCGGGACATGCTGAAGATATTCTTCGCTTCACTGTTCGCTTTGGTGTTCAATCAAGGCGTTTACATCTTCGGATTATCCATGACTTCCCCCATCGACGCATCCATCGTGACGACCGCCCTGCCCATCGTCACCATGATTGTGGCCGCCATCTACCTGAAAGAGCCGGTTACGAACAAAAAAGTATTGGGCATTTTTGTGGGAGCGATGGGAGCGCTGATACTTATCATGAGCAGCCAGAGTGCCACCGGCGGCAACGGCAGCATCCTCGGCGACCTGCTCTGCCTGATAGCCCAAATCAGTTTCTCCATCTATCTGACGTATTCAAAGGATTATCGCAGAGATATTCTCCCATCACGCTGAACAAATGGATGTTTGTTTATGCTTCCATGTGCTACATCCCCTTCTCTTACCACGATGTAGCCGCCATTCAGTGGAGTGGTATCTCCACGGCGGCCTTGCTGCAAGTGGGCTACGTAGTAGTGGGGCAGCTTCCTTGCCTACATCTGCATTATGACAGCACAAAGGCTGCTGCGCCCCACAGTGGTGAGCATGTACAACTACATGCAGCCGATTGTAGCCTCAACGGTAGCCATCATTCTGGGCATTGGCACATTCAATCTGGAAAAGGGCATTGCCGTTGCACTGGTATTCCTGGGGGTGTACATCGTGACGCAGAGCAAGTCAAGGAAGGATTTGGAGCCGCATCCAAAGGAACCGTAAAGACTGAAAAAGAGATAAAAGTAGCGTAATCCCCATCTAAAAACATAGATTGCGCAAGTAATAACGTTATTACTTGCGCAATCTATGTTTTTTTTATAGCTTTGCGCAAGTAATAAAGCCAAAAGAGTATGAAGACAGAGATAGTAGGACGCATCAGAGAACAGAAAGAACTGAAGGAATATATAGCTTCGAAGTCATCTGAATTTATTGCTATTTACGGGCGTCGTCGAGTGGGGAAGACTTTTCTTGTGCGGGAAATGTACGGAGACCGCTTCACTTTCTACGTAACAGGTATGGACAATGCTTCGATGCAAGAACAATTGCTGAACTTTAATCTAGCCCTGCGAAGAAGCTCGGGTAGAGAGTGGAAAAACGCCTCCAACTGGCTGTTAGCTTTCGAACAGTTGATTTCCTACCTGGAAGGTCTGCCTCAAGGCAACAAAATTATATTCATGGATGAACTGCCCTGGATGGATACTCATAAGTCTGGCTTTGTCAGCGCACTGGAGCACTTTTGGAATGCCTGGGCATCCGCGCGACGTGACATCAAACTGATAGTCTGTGGCTCTGCCACTTCATGGATGATTGACAAGCTGATAAATAACCGGGGAGGATTACATAACCGATTGACCCACCGGATATTAATCGAACCTTTTAACCTAGAGGAATGTGAGCAATATTTCCACTCCAGGAACATCGCTTATTCCCGTCATGAAATAGCCGAATGCTATATGGTAATAGGTGGCATTCCTTTCTACTTGAGCCAAATGAAGAAAGGATTGAGCGTGGCGCAAAACATAGACCGCTTGTTCTTCGCAGGAAGTGCTGCATTAGGCAATGAATTCGACAACCTTTATCGTGCCCTTTTCAAATATTCCGAAAAATATGTCAAGATAGTCGAAGCGCTTGCAATCAAAGGGAAAGGACTGAACCGATTGGAGTTAATCAAGCAAACCGGGTTAAGTAATAATGGCGGACCCACCACCATGCTGAAGGAACTGGAAGCTTGCGGATTTATACGCAAATATGAACCTTTTGGCAAAGTAAAAAAGGATGCTCTCTATCAGTTGGTTGATTTCTTCACACTGTTCTATTTCAAGTTTATCTTGAAAAATCGCTATAAAGACGAGCATTTCTGGACCTCCTCACAAGAAAGCCCTGTGTACCGGGCATGGAGCGGCTATGCCTTCGAAATGTTGTGCCTGTGCCACATCCGACAGATTAAAAAGGCACTTGGCATATCCGGCATTCAGAGCCTTGTATCCTCTTGGCGAAGCGAGACTTCGGAAGAGGGCGCCCAGATAGACCTCGTTATCGACCGTAAAGACCAGACTGTCAACTTGTGCGAGATGAAGTATTCAATTATCGAGTTTGCGATAGATAAGAAATATGATGCAAATCTTCGTAACAAGCAAGCGGCTTTTCTTGCTGAAACGAAGACTCGCAAATCCATTCAACTCACTTTTATCACCACCTATGGAGTGAAACCTAATGCCTACTCTTCAAGAGTACAAAGCGAAGTACTGCTGGAGGACTTATTCATAAATTAAAACTATTCCACCTTCTCCAGATAATATTGCATCCCCTTGCGTGACCTCCGGCAAGGTTGAAAACATAAGTTGCACTTTTCAAAGGGAAGAATATCCCCAAACGGGTATAATATGGAGCAAACAACACTATCCAAGCATGTAAAAGCTATGCGTAGACAGTACAACCTTACGCAAGTGGGAATGTCCGAAACTATGAAAACTGGTTATAAAGGGATTATAAACAATAAGTTGGAGCAATTATAACCCACTTATCCTTTCAATCCCTCAAAGTAAGTATCCAGCAACTTCTTGGCCGCCACGAAAGAGGTCAGATTACCTTGCAGCACCTGACTTTCCTTATCGGCAAGCATCGATTCAATCTTCGGATTGTGGTAGAAGCTGTCACGCAGTTGCTCGTTGATGGTTTCGTACATCCAGTATTTGCTCTGCTCGTTGCGGCGATATTCGAAGTAGCCGTTGTCCTTTACGAAGTCGATGTATTGGTAGACCATGTCCCACACTTCCTTCACGCCCAGATTATAAAAACCTGAATAGGTAAGTACCTGCGGTGTCCATCCGCTTTCCGGTGCCGGAAAGAGGTGCAGTACATTGCGGAACTGGGCGGCAGCCAGCTTGGCACGTTCCAGATTGTCGCCATCGGCCTTATTAATGACAATGCCGTCCGCCATTTCCATAATACCACGCTTGATGCCTTGGAGCTCGTCGCCCGTGCCTGCCAACTGAATGAGCAGGAAGAAGTCGACCATGGAATGTACGGCCGTTTCGCTTTGTCCCACGCCTACTGTCTCCACAAATATCTTGTCGAAACCGGCCGCCTCACAAAGCACAATCGTTTCACGCGTCTTGCGTGCCACACCGCCCAACGAACCGGCCGAAGGGCTAGGACGAATAAATGATTTGGGATGAACTGACAGCTGCTCCATGCGGGTTTTATCACCCAGAATGCTGCCTTTGCTACGCTCACTACTGGGATCGATGGCAAGCACGGCCAGCTTACCGTCATATTTCTCAAGAACATGCAAACCGAATACGTCGATAGATGTACTCTTCCCTGCTCCCGGAACACCGCTGATGCCTATGCGGATGGAGTTGCCCGAATAAGGCAGACATTTCTCTATCACTTCCTGCGCAACGGCCTGGTGTTCCTGCTTCACGCTCTCCATCAAGGTCGCAGCACGGCTCAGTATTGTAACATCCCCTTTTATGATACCTTCTACATATTCCGCCACAGAAAGCTGACGCTTCTGCGGTTTCCGCTTCAGATAGGGATTGACGGAAGAGGGCTGCTCAATGCCTGCATTGACAACCAAGCCTTTGTATGATTCGCTATTTTCGGGATGTTCCATAATTAATCAGTATTTTACAGTTTTGAATTATTTTGAGGGAGTTAAAGGCCGATAGTTTTATAAGTCATTAGCAGCACTATCGGCCTCTAACTCCTTAGTCCGCTTTGGCGGGCGATAACTCCTTCTAACTCCCTTTAACTCCTTTCTAAATCATTTTGCCTTAATATCAATCTCAACTTTCAGCTGTGCCGGGTCGTTCGTAATCATCAGCAAACGGAGGTGGCGGCGCTTCTTGCCGATGCTCTCTTTGGTAACCGTGACACGAAGACGAGTACTCTCGCCGGGTTGCAGGACGCTCCTCTTCAAACGGACGCCTACCGCTGGATGAAAGACCTGAAGTTTATTGATTTGCAGAGGCGAGCGTCCGGTATTAGTGATAGTGATGTTCTGGCTTGCTTTAGCTTTCTTGGCAAGCAACGCGCTCATATCAATCTCTTTGGCAGACAGACTGATAACGGGGGCATTCGCCTTTTCCGTAGCAGTCATGCCGGAGAAGTCGGGCAAGAGAATGGCAGAAACCGGAATTTCGTTTTCATCGCTGACCTTGTCTCCGGCAAAGCGTGCCAGATAGACGGAAGCCTGCGTCAGCCCCAGACCGGTCAGCTTTTCGGAGTCGAGCGTCACTGTGATAAGGCCTCTTTCTCCCTTTTGCAGTACATTCGGCTTTACTTTCATCTGCAAGTAAGGCGGCAAGTGCATTAGTACCGGTTCGTAAGGACGATCGGACAGATTGACAACACTGATAGATACGACGGGCTTCTCACCGTGTTGCACATCCGGAAAGTCGAGACTATTCTTGTCGATACGTATTTGTCCGATAAGATAGGGGTGGGTTTTGGTGAAGTCTTTCACTTCACGCACCACCTCACCGTTGAACTTCAGATAGACCAGATGAGGCTGTGCATTACTATAAATAGCCACGGATTTGTGGAAATGTCCCAAGGCTTCAGCGTCGAAGGTGACGTTAATCTCTCCTTTGGCTCCCGGAGCAATGGGAGTCTTGGTCCACTGGGCCACGGAGCAGGCGCAATCAGGTTCTACTTCGGTAAGTACCAAAGGCTGGTCGCCCGTGTTGGTAATGGTATATTGCACGGTAAGGGGATGTTTCCATTCTATCTGGCCGAGGTTGTGCATTTCCGTGTTTGAAGTAAAACGCGGCTGAGCCATAGAGACTGATGTCACAACCAGAAGTGTATATAAGGAGGTGAGAATACGTTTCATGTATGCTGTTTCTAAATTAGGATGCACAAAAATAGGAGTTTTCGGTGAGAGTTCCTAAAATAGAAGAACGCAAATTACACAAATCATGTAAATCCTGTTTAATAAAGATTTCATGATTGGTGCAATTTGCGTTCTGCCGGACTGTTGGTTAGCGAATAACTACAGTTCCTCCGGTGGAATGCGACGCAAACTCCGGAGCGTAGGCACACTGCAAGGTGGCTAATCCGGTTTCGTAAGTTCCGTCGCGAGCGATGCGATAACTATACTCCAAGACGTAGACGCCCTTGCCCAGATGGTCGAAGAAGAAGTTTGTGGCAGCATCTTCCACTTCTACATAGTAACCGAAGCCACTACTCCAACGATAGCCGGAGAGGGCGCCGACAGGTTCGAAGCAGGCGCCACGCTGGTCTTTTAACTGGACGAAATCCATAGAACGGTCGAGGCTGATAGTCAGGCGGGAGACTACCTTATCGCCTATGGCAAGAGGGGTTGTGGCAGTAATAGGTTGCAACGATTTCTTTTCGTCGGCAACAGTACGCTCCACGTACAGTTTCTTTTCTACATTCAGTTCGGTGCCCTGCTGCTTCACATCGGATATTGGCGACAGATACTGGGCATAAACGGCTCCCCAGGCGATTCCGGCATCCCGTTTCTCTACGGTGACGGATTTTGCTTTCAGTTCCGGACTGCCTTGCGTAAAGGTTTCCTTGATATATCCCAAGCCGGGAACGGTGGTCTTGGCGAGAGCAAGCGTTTCCAATACTTTATTGCCTAAAGTGATGCGGACATCTCCCTGGCTAGCGAGCAGGTTACTACCTTGGCAAAGCAGGGCATAGACAGCATCGGCAGTAGCTACGGGAGAGTTCCAGCTCGTTGTCTGCTTCTGCTTCAACAACCAGAGCTTCATTTCTTCTACCAAAGCATCGTTGCCGCCTGCCATGCGCAGGGCTTCCATAACCTCTACATGAGCAGGTACGGGCAACATGCTCCAAGCATAAGGATTGGCATGGAAAGCAAAATATGCGCCCATTTCATCGGTCTGCACCAGGTATTCCTTGATGGAGGCGATAAACTCAGCGGCTTCAGCTTTGTGTCCCGCTTTTTGCAGGATGATGGCGGATTGCGCTTTGCGAAGCATGGTTCCGTCTTGCAAATTACCGTTCACTTTGGTGAGGAAGTAGCGGTAGGCCGCTTCGTTGGCGGCAGGTACCTTCTCGCCGCTGATGGCTATCAAGTAGAGATACTCCATAGCTGCATCCGAAATCGTAGTAATCTTCGCACCGGTCTTTTCGGCTTTGCGAATGGTTCGATATTCTTCCAAAGCCTCTTTATGCAGATAGGTGAAAGCATCCTGCACCATTTCACCGGTATCCGTCGAAAGTGCCTCTTTCGTCAGCAGAGGAAGGCGGACAAACAGTTCCGTGATATAGGCAGTGATATAGCGGCTGCCGTTCATGCCCTTGTACCAAGTCCATGCACCGTCTTCGGCCTGCAGTTCTTTCAGTTTGGTGACGGCTGTCAGGTTACGGTTGTTCAGTTGGTTGACATCGAACAGAGTGGCGATGCGCGCTTGTTGCTCGGCTTCGGTGGTGGCTTCCAGCAACCACGGAGACTCGTCGAGGAGGATGCTCTTCACATCCTGGTTCTTTTCGAGTTGACTGAGGAAGGTTTCTTTCGTTCCGCCCGCCAGTTTCCAACGATCAAACACGGCTTTGATGCGCGGCTGGCTGTTGGCAATATAACCTGCCAGACTGTTGGCATAGAAAGCTGTTGCCCATGAAATGGCGTTATCTGTTGTGGGTTGGCTCAATACCGGCAGGGCTTGCACGGCATACCATGCCGGGTTGCCGGTGAACTCTACGGTCAGGCGGCGGTCGGTGGCGGTACGGGCATTACGGTTGAAAAGACTGTCGAGTGAGAAGGTACGGGTTTCTTCGCCACGGATAGGCATAGCCAAGGTTTCCGTGATGTATGCTTTATTGCTGAGAACGGGAAGCAAGTGCTGCTCACCGTCACTGAACGTGCCGCCGTCGGCAATCATGCGAACACCGAGGAAGTCATACTTATCCGTCACCGTGAAGCGGAAGCTTACAGGTACCGCCTTTCCGGCTTCTGCCGAGAAGGACTGGCTTTGCGTGGAAATCACTTTCTCGGTCATCGGATTGAATAGAACGAACTTCACTGCTCCTTTCAGGGCTTTACCGGTCAGGTTGGTGATGGTGGCGGCAATGCTCGTCTTGCCACCTACCCGCACGAAACGCGGCATATTGGGAGACAGCATAAATTCTTTCACCGTAACGGCGGAGCCGTCCAGCATACTGGTCAGCATACCTTTGGTATGAGCATATCCACGGAAGTTCCAACGGGTAAGGCTCTGAGGCATGGTGAAGGAGAAGGAGACTTCGCCCTGCTCGTTGGTGCGCAGTTGCGGATAAAAGAAGGCAGTTTCGGCAAAGTTGGTGCGGAGGGCGGATGCTTCAGCAGCATCCGGAGTTGCATCGATAGCTTCTTCCTCGTCACTGACTTGCGCCGGCGCATAACTCACTTCTACGGCAGATTCGGATAATTCCGATGCGTAGAGCGCATCCTGAGTTTCTACCTTTGCAGCTCCTCTTATCCTTATTCCTCCTGTTAAGGCAGAATTTCGGGCAATGCCGTATCCTACTGCGATTACCTCCTCTACATTCGACTGCATATAAAAACGGTCATAGATTAAGGAAGGAACACTCCAATTCTTCATTGGGAAGTGACAAGAATAGTAGAAACCGGGCATATATCCATAATCCCAGTAGAAAGAAGGCGTAAAGCGGGAATAGTACAAGCGAAGTTCCTGACGGTTCGGATATATCTTATCCAAAGATGCGTCGTACATCGTGGCAAGTATTTCCGCATTAGCCGGTGTGCCTTGCGGAGTCTGTATCGTCAGACGCCACTCTTCCTGCTGACCGGGACGCAGCTTGTCACGGAATACATCCCACTTCATTGTCAGATTCTTATCCGGCATACGCTTTGTCAAACTGACCTTTTCCGAATAGAACTGTCCATCCTTGACGAAGGCAAACAAGTATTCTATACCTTCGCCATACTCTTCCTTATAAGGTATGTCAAAGCGGACAATGGAATCGGACAATTGGAGCGTCGTGCTCTTCAGGCGGTGATTATCACTAAATATATCCAGCATCACATAGGCATCTTTGCAAGAAGTACCAAAACTGAACTGTGCAGGATGTCCTGCGTAGAACTCCGTATTGCGTGTATAGAGCCAGGTATCCGTTTTCACCGGCGGACGATTGTCGGCATAGGAAAAGAGTATAATCTCCCGTTCATAGCTGACGTCTCTGCCCTGGTCATCCTTAGCCGACAGCTCCAGTTCGTAAGCGCCGGAAGGCAGGTTCTTCCAATCCGGAAGCAATGTTTCTACATTGGAAGTAAAGTTTCCGCTAAGACGAACGACAGGTTTTCCGTCGACGGTTTGTGTCAGGCGGTAATCTCCTCTCACCTCTACGGGTTCCTGACTCAGGTTTCTTGCCGTGAAGGTCAGACGAATACTGTCGTCCTTGCAAATGCGCTCTTGGGTGTCGACAGAGAGGAACAGCGAACGGTTTCCTGCCGCCAAGGTTGTTACAGCGCTTTGCGTTTCACCGGAGAGAGTGGTAACAGAGGCTTCTATCTTGTAAACGAAATAGGTATCTAATCCGTCTTTAGTGCCTTTCAGCCGCACGGGAATGGAGAATTTCCCGCCATCACCGATTGTCACGCTGCCGGAAGCCAGCGGAGTGGCGCTTTGCAATATTCCGCCCCAACCCCAGAAAGAACTTCGGCTAACTGTATAATTCAATTCCAATCCCTGCAAGGGTACGCTGTTGAATGAACTCGCCACACCTTGCACCTCTACGCTGTCTCCTATCTGATAGGATGCTTTCTGAGGGTCGAACACAAGTTCGAATGTAGGACGTTTATAATCTTCCACCTGTATTCGGGTCCATGAGCTTCTCACTTCGGGTACTTTGATGGAATAAGCACCGTTCAGGCAGGCGGTGGGGAGTACAAATTCGGTGGTAAAAGAACCGAAATCATTGGTTACGACCTCTTTTGTCCCGATTTCCCCGCCGTTGACGTCCTGCAATATCACCGTATAGGTTTTATCGGGAAGAACATTGGCAGTATCGCTCTTTTGGGCGTAAGCGATGCCTTTCACATAGATTGTCTGTCCGGGACGATACAAGGAACGATCTGTCAGTATCTTCAGATTATCGGAAACTGCGTCAGCATATTCCCGGCTACCACCCGAACCTAAATGAATACGTTGCAAAGGCATTGCCGTATCAGCGCCTTTGGTTGCCGACAAGGCCCGGAACTGTTTGTTCCATGCCACCGTTACCTTGCCGAATGCATTGGTAGTTTTCTGTTCCAGAATTTTATCCGTGCTGTTATAGCTCGAATAGAAGGTTATCTGAACATCGGCAACCGGATGTCCCGTTTTGGCATCCAGTGCTGCGACTTCATAATTCTGACCGGGCAGGGACAGTGTTACTATTTTGAAGCGTGTGAGATAAAGGTAGTTCTCGGAAGTTCTTCCTCTCTGGTCGTCCGGTACAATCTGTACCACGTACACGCCCGGTTCGTCGGGCAACTGCATACTGCATTCCTCAACGGTCGAGAGATAATAGTCCGGACGTTTCAATGAAAAATGTTCAGACTTGACCATGCGGGCATATTTCTTATAGAAAGCGGAATTTATCTGCGGCATATCAGACTTTGCTTCCGTCAAGGTAGTACAGAAAAGGTTTACGGTAAAACCGTCCAAATTGCGGTGGGTTACATTCAACTGCAAGGAATCGCCGGAATAAGTGGATTTAGTGATATTCACACTTAACTGGGGTTGCAGAATGCTTTCTTTCACCTCCCGCAATGCACCGATGCGTTTATAGTCGGGATAAAGATTAATGGCCTCATCGCAAACCTGCAAGGCCTCTACATTCTGCTGCATCTTGCGATAGTAGCGCGCTTTGGCCAGATAAGCCTCGGCACAGACGTCGCGCTTGGCATATTCTTTAATAATGCGGTCTAATGCACGCAGATATTGGTTCGGAGCATCACTCCCGTCGAGTTTTCCGGTACGAGGACGCAGCAGCACGTTTGTTGTCCGGTTACTCCACTCCATATAGTTCAGCATGGTCAATACGGCAGCATCTTCATGGTCCGGCATCTTCCGATAGGTGCTTGTCATCTGTCCGTAAATTCTTCGGATATCCTTATTCACCAACGAATCCATCTCAAAGTCAGACACTTTCTGCAAGGCACTGATTGCCTGTGATGCCAACAAATGATACATGTCATGATGATAATATTCGCTCGCATCTCCCAGGATGACAAAGGGGATATAAGTACGCGAGGACGTTTTCAGCAGTCCCACGGAGTCTTTCAAGGCCTTACCGGTACGCTTCAGCACCTGCTGCGCAAACAAGTTGCCACTCCACTCGCGAATGTCTTTCGGCAAAACGTCTTCTTCAAGGTCGAGAGTGGTGCGTACCCGCAACTGCCAACGGTTGCCCGACGCATAATCAGCGTAGATATTCGCTACCAATGAGTTCAGAACAGCCCGACTCACCGGGTTCTGCTCTTGCTCTGCCCGCTGCTCCAACCCTTGCGGGTTGACGTAAAAGCTATCGGGTGTCAGCATATCTTGATAGCTGTTTCTGTACATATAGGCTTTCAGCATCTGCGGAGTATTCTTTTCCCGCTCTCCCTTCCGGAAGATTTCATCCGTCAGCTTTACCACAGTCTTCGGCAGGCTTTTCTTCTCAGCTTGTTCTACCTGCTTCCACAGTTTTTCATACGATTGTGCGCGCAAGGCCGGCAAGCAAGCACAAACCATTAAAAAAAACAAAATATAAATTCGTTGAAATCTCTTCATGGCTATTCCATTGTTCGTTATGTAAGTATAATAACAAATGTAACAATTTACTGCATATATTGTGCTGTCTTTTAAGGAAAATATAAGAAACAGACAAATAAAAAAGTGGGGGATACAATTCCTAAGAACGTATCCCCCACTCTTTTTATTCAGTCAGTGTGCTCACCTTGAATAGCTATAATACTTCATAGCCTCAATCCAATTCTCACCAACCCTGGTAAGAACGTGCTTAAATGAATTCACAATCTTCTTTTTCATAATCTTAAAAATTAAACTAATACCTGAAAACAATCGTTTTCTAATTATTTCTTAATGGTGTAACCCATCATCAACATCTCATTCCGGCCTACTTCAGCAAGAATGCGTTTAAGTGAATCTGCAATCTTCTTTTTCATAACCTTAAAAATTAAACTAATACCTGAAAAATCAATCTCTCTGTGAAATGGGATGTATGCTTAAAGCGTTACATAACCCCAGATGTGCTTATCGGCAACACCGATGTTCTTAAAAATTTTCTTTAACATTTTCATTTCGTTATCCTCCTAAATCAATCTTATTATCCTTAACAAACAACCCTATATCTTGTTGTTTCTATGTTTTACAACACAAAAATAGAGCATTTGTTCGAAATAACAAGTGCTTTTATATAGAAAAGCATGTTTTATAACACATTTCTTGATTTACGTCAATTATTTCATAAATCACAACACAAACAAACCATTAGAAAGCATATGTACCGCTATTTTTTGGCAGAAGAGAAGACAGGCTGGCAGAGACAAAAAAGGCAGGATACCATAAAAGTACCCTGCCTTTACCTTATTATATATAGAATAACTTCGTTATTTCTCCGGTGTCTGTTCCAGCGTTGCCACAAGGAAGTCATAGAACTTCGACACTGTCGGAATATAGGCGCGTTCGTCCGGAGAATGTGGAGAGCGCAACGTAGGACCGAAGGAAATCATATCGAGCCCCGGACAGTTGGCACCGATGATGCCACATTCCAAACCGGCATGGATTACCTTCACAGCTGGTTCTACACCGAATTGTCTCTTATAAGACAGCTTCATGGCATGCAGGATAGGAGAGCCTACATTGGGCTGCCAACCGGAATATCCACCACTCAGCTCCACCTTCATACCTGCCATAGAGAAGCAGGCTGTCAGGCTGTCTGCCAGGAAGTCCTTCATCGTATCGCAGGAGCTGCGTGCCAGGATGCGAATGTCAGCCTTGCCGCCACCGATTGTCACGATAGCCAGATTGGAAGAAGTCTCCACCGTATCGGGCACGGTAGGTATCATACGCATCACACCATTCTGGCAAGCCATCAGAACGCTAATCATATTATCCTGAATTTCTTCGGGAACAATGGCCACCGGCAGGTCTACAGGCTCTATCTGCAAGGTGATACCTTCTTCAATCGGCGTGTATTCGTCATTGATTTGTGCTTCATATTCCTTTATATAGTCTTCCAGACCCTCCATATCTTCAGGATTAAACACCAATACCGCATGTGCCTCGCGAGGAATAGCATTGCGCATATTACCTCCTTCGAAGCTTGCCAATTGGCTGTCGAACTCAACAAGCACATCGTGAACGACGCGCGCCAACAGTTTATTGGCATTGCCACGTCCCTGATTGATTTCCAGTCCGGAGTGTCCGCCACGCAATCCTTTCAATTCAATTCTGCGGGCCACTAAATTCGAGGCGGGTGCTTCTTCCTTATATTTCAGAGTAGCGGTAATATCGATGCCGCCTGCACAACCAATGTAGAGTTCCCCTTCATCTTCGGAGTCAAGGTTCAGCAGGATTTCACCTTTCAGCGTACCCGGTTTCAAACCGAATGCACCGTACATGCCCGTCTCTTCATCTTTGGTAATCAGTGCTTCCAACGGACCATGCTTCAGGTCTTTCGCCTCAAGCACCGCCATGATGGCAGCCACGCCCAAGCCATTGTCGGCACCGAGTGTAGTACCTTTGGCTTTCACCCAGTCACCTTCGATATAAGTTTCGATGGGGTCTTTCGTGAAATCGTGAACGGTATCGTTATTTTTCTGCGGCACCATGTCCATGTGTGCCTGAAGGATGACGCCTTTACGGTTTTCCATACCCGGAGTGGCAGGCTTACAAATAATGACATTGCCGACCTCATCGGCAAATGACTCCAAGCCCAAACCCTTGCCGAAATTAACCATGAATTCGGTTATCTTCTCCATATGTCCGGACGGACGTGGAATTTGGGTCAGCGAATAGAAATGCTTCCACACATTTTGTGGAGCTAACTGCAAGATTGTACTCATAATTCTAAAAAAAATTAGTTTGCACAAATATAAGAGTAATTTTTCCAATCAAGGCATCACGACTTGTGTTTTTTAGCTACTCTTTCTATTTAGAACGGTTCGCCAGCGAAAGGTGCAACCCGCCATAGATGCCAAGTACCACGACCAACAGCGTCTGGATGCCGTGCACAATCAGTGCAAAGGCTCCCGCATCGGTAGCATTCACTCCGTAGAGCATCATCATGGTGATGACGGCGAAGTGCCAAGGCCCCGCTCCGTTGGGAGTAGGGACGATTACGGCGAACGTGCCGCCCACAAACATCACCATCGCAGCCTGGAAGCTAAGATGTTCGGTAAACGAGAAGCAATAGAACGTGATGTAGAAATGGTAGAAATAGCACACCCATATAAGTAAGGTATAGAGAAGGAATAAGGGAATATTCTTCACATTGCGGAGCGACATTACACCTTCCCATACATTCAGCGCCACCCCTTTTACTTTCTCAAAGAAAGAAAGCATGCGCAACAGATAGTACATCAGCACAAATACGCCGATCGTGCAAAAGACAATGATGTAGAACCATACGGACGTCAGCAGGTGCATCATCGAGGATATCTTCGTACCCGTCTCCTGAAAAAAACGGAGAAAGACAGGCATCTGGGCAAAGAAGGTAATTCCTGTAATCAGAAGTATGCAAAGGGTGTCGACCAGACATTCGGTGACAACCGTGCCGAGTGACTTGGCAAATGAAACATTATCGTAACGTGACAAGACACCGCAACGGGAGACTTCTCCCACACGAGGCAATATCAGGTTGGTGGCATAGGAAACGAAAATGGTATCCACGCAATCACTCCTCTTAGGATAGGCCCCCAAGGGCTCTAACGTCTGCCGCCAGCGCCACCCGCGAAACACATGGCTCATCACACCGAAAAACAACGAAAGCAATATCCAGCTCCAGTTCGTGTCGTGCAACAATACCTCCTTGGCCCGTTCAAAGTCAAAATCCCGATACACCCAATAGAGGATAAAGCCCCCCAAAAGAATGGGAAGGACGATTTTCAGTGTCTTTTTTAATAGTTTATTCATCTTGAATTGTCATTCTTCATTTAAAAGAATTACCTTTGCTCTGCAAATATGCAGCCGTCGTATGTCGATGTGTATTTGCGGAGCAAAAGTAACGATTTAGTTGATACATGAGATTAGTTAAGCCCAAAAAGTTTCTCGGACAACATTTCCTGAAGGACTTGAAAGTCGCACAGGACATTGCCGACACGGTGGACGCTTGTCCCGGACTTCCGGTACTGGAAGTAGGTCCGGGCATGGGTGTACTGACGCAATTTCTTTTACCTAAAGGACGCCTGGTCAAGGTGGTAGAGATAGATTATGAGTCGGTGGCATACCTGCGCGAAGCCTATCCCCAATTGGAGGAACACATCGTTGAAGACGATTTCCTCAAGATGAACCTGCATCGGTTGTTCGACGGTCAGCCGTTTGTGCTGACGGGGAACTATCCCTATAATATATCCAGCCAGATATTCTTCAAAATGCTGGAGAACAAGGAACTGATACCCTGCTGTACGGGTATGATACAGAAAGAGGTGGCCGAACGCATTGCCGCCGGGCCGGGCAGCAAGACGTACGGCATACTGAGCGTGCTGATACAGGCATGGTATCGCGTGGAATACCTCTTTACGGTTCACGAACATGTGTTCAACCCTCCGCCCAAGGTGAAGAGCGCCGTCATCCGCATGACGCGCAACGAAACGAAAGAACTGGGGTGCGATGAGAAACTGTTCAAGCAAGTGGTGAAAACCACTTTCAACCAACGCCGCAAGACCCTGCGCAACTCCATAAAACCAATATTGGGCAAGGACTGCCCGCTGACGGAGGATGTCCTCTTCAACAAACGTCCGGAGCAGTTGTCGGTACAGGAGTTCATCAACTTGACCAATGAGGTGGAGAAAGCGTTGAGAGAGGCGAGAGAAGGGGAACGGAACGAATGATAAAAAGCCGGAGATTTGTTCGCATTAATTATTGCGCGAAAGAATATTTGCAAATCACTGATAATCAGAAGCATTAAAAATGAGGCAGATTAAGGTAACGACTGAAGGTAGATGAAGTAACGACTGATTATAGATAAGGTAACGACTGAAGGTGCTTCAATGTACGGTTCTACGCGAGCTATTTTTAAGTTGTAAACTATTTGCACCTACAGTCAAAGCCATATAGACTGTCTGATTTTCATTTAAAACAATGATTACGTTATGGAAATAGACGAAGAATACATAGATAAAGTCCAAAGCCTGATTGAGCAGAAAGACGCTGAAAACGTTAAGGCGCTTTTGACCGACCTCCACCCGGCGGACATTGCCGAACTGTGCAATGACCTCGACCCGGAAGAATCACGCTTCGTTTACCGCCTGCTCGACAACGAAACGGCTGCCGACGTATTGGTGGAAATGGACGAAGACGTCCGGAAGGAATTTCTGGAACTTCTGCCTTCGGAAACCATTGCCAAGCGGTTTGTGGACTACATGGATACGGACGATGCCGTAAACCTGATGCGCGAGCTGGATGAAGACAAGCAGGAGGAAATCCTTTCGCACATCGAAGACATAGAGCAGGCCGGCGACATCGTAGGCCTGTTGAAGTACGACGAAGACACCGCCGGTGGTTTGATGGGTACGGAAATGGTGACCGTCAACGAGAACTGGAGTATGCCGGAGTGTCTGAAAGAGATGCGCCTGCAAGCGGAGAAGCTGGATGAAATCTATTATGTATACGTCATCGACGACGAAGACCGCCTGCAAGGCGTGTTCCCGCTGAAGAAGATGATTACCTCCCCTTCCGTTTCCAAAGTGAAACATGTGATGAGGAAAGACCCTATATCAGTCCATGCAGATACCCCCATCGAAGAGGTGGCACAAACCATCGAGAAGTATGATTTGGTGACGGTTCCCGTGGTCGACAGCATAGGCCGCCTGGTGGGGCAAATCACCGTAGACGACGTCATGGACGAGGTTCGCGAGCAGTCGGAACGCGACTATCAGTTGGCCTCCGGTTTGTCGCAGGATGTGGAAACAGACGACAACGTGATGCGCCAGACCTCTGCCCGTCTGCCGTGGTTGCTTATCGGCATGTTGGGCGGCATCGGCAACTCCATGATATTGGGTAACTTCGACACTACTTTTGCCGCCCATCCCGAAATGGCTTTGTACATTCCGCTCATCGGCGGTACGGGCGGAAACGTGGGAACGCAGTCTTCGGCCATCATCGTGCAGGGCCTTGCCAACAGCTCGCTGGACGCCAAAGACACTTTCAAGCAAATCGCCAAGGAGGCAGTAGTGGCAGTCATCAATGCAACTATTATTTCGCTATTGGTATATATATATAACTTCATACGGTTCGGGGCCACAGCCACCGTCACCTACTCCGTATCCATCAGTCTGTTTGCCGTTGTCATGTTCGCTTCTATCTTCGGAACGCTGGTGCCCATGACGCTTGAAAAGCTGAAAGTGGACCCTGCCATTGCCACGGGACCGTTTATTTCCATTACCAACGATATTATCGGCATGATGATGTATATGGGCATCACCGTACTATTGTCCTAAAAACGTCAAAATTGAAAAAAATCAAAGAAAAAAGTATGAAGTAATCATTTTATTTCATTAATTTGTAACCTAATGTAACCCGAACGGGGTATTCCGTTTAAAAAAAAAGTAAATACAGATGATGGACACTCTTGATACTAATATCCCCGAAAAGCCGACGGAGTTAGAAGAAGAAAAAGTAACAGCAGAGGTTTCTGAGCCAGTAGCAACGGAAACTCCCGCTGAGGAAACCTATACCACCGAGAAGCCGGCCGAAACGGCTCAGAAGCTGACTAAAGAAGAAATCCTTGCCAGGCTGAAAGAGATTTCCGCAGACGTGGAGAATGCGGAAAAATCGGAAATAGACAGTTTGAAACAGGCTTTCTACAAACTACATAATGCAGAACAGGAAGCTGCGAAGAAGCAATTCATCGAGAACGGAGGGAGCGAAGAAGAATTTGTTCCACAGGCAGATGTATTGGAAGAAGAGTTCAAGAATACCATGTCTGTCATTAAAGAGAAAAGAAGCGCTCTCACTGCCGAGCAGGAGAAGCAAAAGGAACTCAACCTGCAAATCAAACTGTCCATTATCGAGGAACTGAAAGAGTTGGTAGAGTCTCCCGAAGATGCCAACAAGAACTATACGGAATTCAAGAAGCTACAGCAGCAGTGGAACGAGGTGAAGCTCGTGCCGCAAGCCAAAATCAACGAACTCTGGAAGAACTATCAGATACAGGTTGAAAAGTACTACGACTTGCTGAAGCTGAACAACGAGTTCCGCGAATATGATTTCAAGAAGAACCTGGAAATCAAGACGCATCTATGCGAAGCTGCCGAGAAGCTCGCCGACGAACCGGATGTGGTATCCGCTTTTCATCAGTTGCAGAAGTTGCATCAAGAGTTCCGCGATACGGGTCCGGTAGCCAAAGAACTGCGCGATGAAGTCTGGGTACGCTTCAAGACTGCCTCTACAGCTGTAAACCGTCGTCATCAACAGCACTTCGAAACTCTGAAAGAAGCCGAGCAGCTCAATCTCGACCAAAAGACCGTAATCTGCGAAATCATCGAGGCGATAGATTATAGCGAAATCACCAACTTCGCTGCCTGGGAAACTAAGACACAGGAAATCATAGCCTTGCAAAGCAAATGGAAAACCATCGGTTTTGCTCCGCAAAAGATGAATGTGAAGATATTCGAGCGTTTCCGCAAGGCCTGCGACGAGTTCTTCCGCAGAAAAGGCGAATTCTTCAAGTCGCTGAAGGAAGGGATGAATGAAAACCTGGAAAAGAAACGGGCTTTGTGCGAAAAGGCTGAAGCACTGAAAGACAGCACCGACTGGAAAGCAACCGCCGAGGAACTGACCAAACTCCAAAAGGAATGGAAGACCGTTGGTCCGGTAGCCAAGAAGTATTCGGATGCCGTATGGAAGCGTTTCATTTCTGCCTGTGACTACTTCTTCGAGCAAAAAGGTAAGGCTACTTTTTCACAACGTTCCGTAGAGCAGGAAAACCTGGAACAGAAGAAAGCCATCATCGAAAAGCTGAATGCCATTGATGAAAATGCCGATGTAGAGGAAGCTACGCAACAGGTTCGCGACCTCATAAAAGACTGGAACGCCGTCGGACATGTACCTTTCAAAGAAAAAGACAAGATATACAAACAATATTATAGCCAAATAGACAAGTTGTTCGAGCGTTTCAACATCAGCGCTTCTAACAGGAAGCTAAGTAATTTCAAATCGCCCATCAGCAATATTCAGGAAGGCAGCCCGCAAGCGCTCTACCGCGAACGCGAGAAACTGGTACGTGCCCACGATAATATGAAGAATGAATTGCATACGTACGAAAATAACCTCGGCTTCCTTACGGCTTCTTCCAAGAAGGGAAACAGCCTGCTGACAGAACTTAATCGCAAGGTCGAGAAACTGAAAAGTGACATCGAACTGGTGAAAGAGAAAATCAAGGTAATTGATAACTCTATCCAAGAAGCTGAATAATTTCTAATCGGAATATACGAGGTTATGCCGAAAGCTTAAGAAGCTTTTGACATAACCTCATTTTTTTAATCTTATCTAATCTCATTACTAAAATTATGAAAAGAATTCTGACCTTAGGCCTGGTGTTGCTGGCTGCCAACAGCCTCTTGCAAGCACAAGAGATTACTTTCTCGGAAACTAAAGTGGAATGGGGAACTATTCAGGAAAAGAATGGTGACGTAAGTCACGACTTCCAGTTCATGAACACCGGAGACAAGCCACTACTTATTAAAAACGTAATCACCAGTTGCGGCTGCACCTCTGCCGAATGGTCGAAAGAAGCCTACCAGCCGGGAGAGAAAGGAACGATTCGCCTGACTTATCACCCCACGGGAAGAACAGAAACAGATATCAATCTCGTTGCCGAAGTGTACACCAACAAGGTCTCCAAGGGAACGGTTAATCTGGAGATAGCCGGACAAGTGAAACATGAAGAGCCGTCCTACCCCGCCTACTTCAACCCGGCCGACGGCAAGAAAGCCGAAGTGCAGGCTGCCGCCCCGCAAGATGAATATGAACGTATTCTCGAACGTATCCGCAACGAAATCTATGAAAAGGGAACTCCCGAACAGAAAGATAAGGCCACGGAAAAACTACTTCGCTCCATGACTCCGGAAGGCAGTTGGAACGACTTGGACTATGTTTGCTTCTTCCGCACCAACTGGGAACCGGTGGAACATCTGAAACGCCTGGTAATCATCGCGACTTCGCACACAGACAAGCGTTCCGCCTATTATGGCAACGAGGTGTTGTATAATGCCATCAAGACCGCTTTGCAATATTGGGTTCAGAAAGATCCTGTCTGCCATAACTGGTGGTATAACCAGATTTCAGTACCGCAAACGCAGGCTTCGCTCCTCGCGCTGATGAATGCAGGACAACAGAAGTTATCACCCGAAATCTACGAACCGATATTCGATACCATGAGCAAACGGAGCGACCCGCGCAAATGGACCGGTGCCAACAAAATGGACATCGCCATCCATCACCTGACAAGAGGCTGTCTGCTGAAGAACGACAGCATTGTGCGCGTAAATGCCGATGAGATATTCTACCCCGTAAAAATCGTTACGGCGGAAGGTATACAAGAAGATATGTCCTATCACCAACACGGTCCGCAGCTTTATATCGGCGGTTATGGAACTGTTTTTGTCGACAACATCGTGCGGATGGGTAATATTCTGAACGGAACCAAATATGCCATGAATAACGAGAAACTCAATTTATTCTCAGACTTCACCAGCAATACTTACCTGAACGTATTCCGGGGCAGGCACTTGGATTTCAGCGTAACGGGCCGGGGTGTCAGCCGCACCGGACTATTGGGTTACGGTGATTGTGCCACACTATTCAAGAACCTGGCAACACTCGACGCCCAACATGCCGACGAATATACAGCTATTGTCCATCGCTATCTTACCCAAGACGCCTCTTATGCACGCTCCAACCGGAACGTGATGTATTATTGCTCGGACTATATGTTGCACAATCGCAAAAACTACGACTTCTCCGTGCGTACCGCCTCCACACGTACCAACAAAACGGAAAGCGGGAACGGCGAGAACCTATACGGAACATACATGAGCGACGGCGCCACCAATATCCGCGTCAACGGCAATGAATATACCGATATTTTCCCTGTATGGGAATGGGATAAAATACCAGGTACTACCGCTCCTGCCGGTGAGGTACGCAATCCTGCCGACTGGGGAACCAAAGGTACTTCTACATTCACCGGCGGGGTATCAGACGGATTGTATGGCGTAATGACTTTCGACATGAACGACTATGGAGTGAAAGCCCGCAAGTCCTGGTTTATGTTCGACAATGAGGTTGTTTGTCTGGGAGCGGGTATCGAGTCAACCTTACCGGAGGACATCAACACCACGATTAACCAATGCCACCTGGACGGAGATGTTTGGATTAACACGGGCACAACCTTCCAAAAAGCCGCCAAAGGAGAATTTACATTCGAGCGTGCACCGCAATGGATATGGCACGACAGCATCGCTTACTTCTTCCCGCAAGAAAGTAGTCTGAAACTGAAAATGGGAGAACAGAAAGGCAACTGGGCTAAAATCAACTTCAACTATCCGGCTACGGAAATAAGCATGCCGGTATTCAACCTCATTATCAACCACGGGAAATCCCCTCTCAACGCCTCCTACGCATATATTGTCGTTCCGGACGTGAACCATCCGAATGACTTGAAAGAATATTCGCCCAAAGAGGTGAAGATTGAACAGAACGATACGGATATCCAGGCTGTAAGCAATGAAAAGTTGGGTATCCTGCAGCTTGTATTCTTCAAGCCCGGCACCTTCGATAACGGCATTACGAAAGTAAAAGCACTGAAGTCTTGCGTTGTACAAGTCAAGAAAGAGAACGGCAAGGTAACGGATGTACAGATTGCCGACCCGAAGAACCAAAAGACTTTGAAGGCAGGAACGGATGTGATAATCATGTAAAATAAAATTGGGGCTGTCTAACAATGCAAATGTCAGTCAGCCTCTTTTTCTTTCGTCTTC
>JAJQAY010000093.1 GCA_021203515.1 Bacteroides sp.
TTAGACAAATATTGTCTTTACGGTACACACAAGATTAAAACAGACAATTCCGATCTTTAATCATCATATCCCTTATTCTGCAACAGTCGCCCGTTCATCTTTATCACATTACCGGGGATAGGAAATACGGTGGTATATCCACTCTCTTCGTCCGGCAACTGAGCGCGACTGTCACACGCACGGGTAAACATTCCAAAACGAACAAGGTCCTGACGCCGCCAACCTTCCCACGCAAATTCCAGCAGTCGTTCGTCTAACAAGTTTTCCAACGTTGCCAGACGCGATACAGCCCCTACCCGACTACGTACCTGAGCTAATTCCGTATCTCCATTCTCTCCGTTACGCACTTTTGCCTCGCTCTTCATCAACAAAACATCGGCATAACGAAACAGAACAATATCATTCTCCATTAATTTACCGTCTTTGGTAGCATCCGTATCTATCGCATACTTTTTCATACGCGCACCTGCCGTTTTCTCGTAAGGTGTATCCGAAATGTCTACCGCCACTTCCCACGGGTGATATTCCAATACTGTGCCGTCATCCAGCCTGATTAAATTACCCTTCAAATCATACATTACGCCTGCGAAATAACATTTATCAAAACGGGGGTCTACCGTATCGGTATCATACCCAAACACACGCAACGCATCTTTCGTAGCACTGGAACCATTTTCACCACTCAATCCATAAGCTTTGGCATGATTATAGTGACGGGAACGAAACAGATACTGCATCTGATTGGTATATAAAGTTTTATTCATCGGGATGGTAAATATATTCTCCACCGACGACTCGTTGTAAACGGCAAAATTTGTTTCATAGCGAGGTTCCAACCGATACCCCATATCAGTGATACGATCACAATAAGCGATTACTGCCTGCCAGACATTCAGTTGTTGCCCGCCTATCGTAAAATAGATATTTTTACCATCGGGATGTACACCGTCCGTCCAATCATTATCCGTATATACTTCGGCATTAAGCGCCAACTTCGCGAGCAGAAAATAAGCCACCGGACGAGTAAGACGGCCATAGTAATCTCCTGACTGGTTACTGTGGCTTTCCGAAAGCAAAGGGGCGGACTCCTGCAGCCCTTTCACGACAAAATCAAAAACATCTTTCCGTTCGCTCTGCACAATGTCTTTCATAGAGGCAGATGAAGACAATACCAACGGCACTCTGCCAAATAAATCCATCAAATAATAATAATACATAGCCCGCATTGCTCGTATTTCCGCCAAATAACCCGGCAACTCCGCATTATCATGGGTTACTTGAAATGCCCGTATCTGTTCCACCGATTTATTGCTGAGCATTATTACTTTATAGAGATACTCCCAGGTAGCCTGAATAGCATCATTATTTACTCCCCACTGATGCAAATACAATCCCTGCCAGAAACTACCGTCATACCAGTCTCCGCCACGAGTTGGCATAATAGCCTCATCAGTAGTAAACGTATTCAGGTCATAAACATCCGTCCCGTTCCATGCAATCCCTGACTGTCGGCATATCCGCCCACATAATTATAAAGGGAGGCCACTGCATTCAGATACAAATCGGAAATAGTCCGGTATGCATCCGGCTCATCTATTCCGTCACGCGGACTTTCGCGCAAGAAACCGTCACAGGCAACAAATAACGGACAGCAGCAAACTGCCACCAACCAATATAATACATGATACTTCTTCATACCTTTCTCCTTTAGAAATTAATACTCAATCCCAACGTATACGTCCGGGCCAGCGGATAATTACGTTTATCATCCAGCCCCAAAGTGTTGTTTACCGTAGAACTGTTGATCATAGGCGACACGCCCGAATAACCGGTAATGGTGGCCAGATTATTCACAGTGAACGTCAGGTGCAGACTTTGGATATATTTCCTATTCCGTAACGATACGTTCCAACCTGCCGTCACATAGTCGAAGTTCACATAGTCTCCCCGTTCCAACCAATAATCGGTTGCCGTCTGATCTTTGATATTGGTTTGCGGAGCAGCTTTCATCACATTATAATCCGGGAAGATACGCATATTCATGTAAGTCAGGGAAGTACCATTGTATATCTTGTGCCCGAAAGCTCCGTTTATCTGCACCGAGAGGTCGAAATCCTTATAGCGGAAACTGATATTGGACCCGACAATAGCTTTCGGAACGGCTTGCCCGGCTATATAACGGTCTTCGCCATCCTCCAAGCTGACACCGCCGCCGTTCAAATCGGCCACACCATACTTATATCCGCCGTTCCCGTCGGAAACCAGCCCATTGCTACGGGGAAGATAAAATATACCAAGCGGTTGCCCTACAATCTGATAAGTGATATGATTATATCCGCCGTGGAAACCGGCACCATCCAGACTTGAAATACTTTTAAATTCGGTAGCATCGATATATTCCCCATTATACATACCACCCAAAGAAAGCAATTTGTTTTGTTGGAAGGATACGTTGGCATTAATATTCAGCTCCATATCCTGCGTCTTCAAAGGGGTAAGGCCAACAGCAATCTCCACACCGCTGTTGCGCATCGAGCCGATATTCGCCACCAACGTGTTATACGTGAATGGCGGTACGCTGACATTATACATATAAAGCATATCGGTTGTCTTGGAGAGATAATAGTTCATAGAGAGCAGCAAACGGTTGCCTAATACGGCAAGGTCAAATCCGGCATTAAAGTTATGCTTTACTTCCCACTTCAAATCGGGATTTGTATTGCGCAATTCAGTGAGGGAAACTACCGGCGCACTGCCTACCGGAACAACTCCGTTTGGTTGTGCCAAACGAAGAGTAGTATAAGAATCAATCCCACTTTGATTTCCTGCCAAACCGTATCCAACACGGATTTTCAAGTTATTACCAGTTGGAACTGTTTCATAAATTCTTCTTGTGTCACATTCCATACCGCCGATACCGAAGGGAAGAAACCCCATTTATGGTTATCACCGAATTTAGAGGAAGCGTCCGCACGAGCATTCACCGTCAGAATGTAGCGGTCGGCATACGTATAGTTGGCGCGTCCCATAAAAGAGAGCAGACGAGTACGCTCATAATAAGAGTTCGTACCTTCCCACGGGCGCAATGCGCCTGCTTGCAAATTATCGTAACCGAATAAATCGGAACTGAAATTAGTGACTGTCGTATAAAAGCCCGCAAATTTCTCTTCCTGTACTTCGCCCAACGCCAACACATCTATAAAATGACGTTTCAAATGTTTCTGATAGGTCAACATCGCATTACCTACCATAGACTCCGATTTCCGCATTCCCCGGTAGGCCTGCCCATGTGCCCACACACTAATGGGCAAATACTGGGAATTTTCAATTACATTATAGGAATACGAACCGAACAACTGCAATTTCAAGTCAGGTGTGAAGTTCAGACTCAGTTTAGCATGCATGCTGATACGTGAAGCAGACTCCTTATCTTTCACTTCCATCCATGCCAAAGGATTAGTTATCTGACTGGCATTGGTTACTCCATCCCAACTTCCATCCACATTCTTATGATTGGGAAACGTAGGATTGAATGCCGCCGCCGAATAGAATGTTTTCTGTTCATCCACCAGATTACGGTTATTCTGTACCGAACCGAACATTCCGACATCACACTGTATAAAACCGTCAAACAAGTATTGAGTCATATTCATGTTTGAAGTAAAGTTTTTCAGGTTTTCATTGACAATAACACCTTCCCTGCTCATATACCCCAACGACACACGGTAGCTGGACTCTTCCCTGCCGCCATAAAAAAGCGATGTGATGATTTTGTTGCAATCCCGTCTGTTGTATCTCCTTCTGGAAATCGGTATCGTTCCCTTTGTCAATGATGGATATTCCCATCTTCTGAGCCACACTACGAAACTCATCTGCCGACAACATCTTCAAACTTTTATAGACAGATGCAACACCGAAATTACCATTATAACTCACTTGCGTTTTTCCCTTCACTCCCTTCTTTGTCGTTATCTCGATGACACCGGACGCACCGCGTGAACCGTATTGGGCTGTTTCGGATGCATCTTTCAGGATAGTAAAACTCTCTATATCGGTAGGATAGATAGAAGTAAGCATCGAAATATCGCCAAATACTCCATCGACAATAATCAAAGGGTCATTCCCGCTAGTAAGTGAGATCGTGCCGCAAAGGCGCACGGCATCCAATGCAGCCGTACCATTTGCTGCCCGTTGTATAGTCAAGCCCGGTACTTTTCCGTAAATCGCTTCCAACGGATTGGTTATCTGGTCTACTTTCAGTTGCTTTCCCGTGAATTTCTCTACGAGAGAAGATATGTTCTTAGCATTTCCTACGGTATATCCAATAGTTATCAATGAATCGGGAACTGATAAAGGGACTTCCTGCGCTTGTGCAAGAGCGTTTGTCGCCAAAGCCCCCCCCAAGCATAGAATGATTAACTTGCGATATTGTTTCATAGCCTTATCTGTTAGATAGATTAACACTCATACATTTTATAACAATTAAAAACAGAAAAATCCCTGCACATTATCAAAAAGAAAACGACACAAATGAATAAATGACCATTTTAAGAGGTTATTCCGGCCTATACAACTTCCAAAATCTTAAATTTATCGCATTAATTACTAAAAATACACCTTGACTATGTGACTATTACTTGCGTACTTTGCCTATACTATTATATAATATTCACACAAAAAAAAACGGACTTATGAAAAAATTTTGTCTTCTGACGCTATTTATGGCGTTATTGCTCAACCTCGACGTATCCGCACAGATACTGAAAGGACATATCTATGACGCTACCACCAGTGAACCGTTGGCGGGTGCTTCCGTTACCTACAAGTTGAAAGGTGTACAAGGAGTCATTTCCGACATAAACGGTGCGTACGAAATACATCTGCCCGAAGGTGGTCTGGATATCATTTACAGCTACGTGGGCTATGATGATGTGCTAATGCCTATCATCATCGGCAAAAACGAGATAATGACGAAGGATGTCTATATGAAAGAGAGTACCAATCTGCTGGAAGATGTCGTGGTTTCCGCCGGACGCTTTGAGCAGAAATTGAGCGATATCACCGTTTCAATGGATTTGATAAAAGCTGCTGATATTGCCCGACAAGCCCCCACAGACATCACTACTACCTTGCAAACTCTGCCTGGTGTAGATGTTGTAGACAAACAACCGAGTATTCGCGGTGGTGGTGGATGGACCTACAGCGTAGGTGCCCGTAGCCAGGTTTTGGTAGACGGAATGAGCGTCCTTACCCCGAAGACGGGAGAAATAAATTGGAACACCGTTCCTTTGGAAAATATACAGCAGGTGGAAGTTATCAAAGGAGCATCCAGCGTATTATACGGTTCGTCTGCTCTGAACGGTATCATCAATATCCGTACCGCACGTCCAGGCCTGACTCCCCAAACTCATGTCAGTGCCTATGTAGGAATTTACGGGGATCCTTCCAATGAGGATGCCCGGTGGTGGGACAAATCTTTTTGGAAAGATGACAAGTTTGCCGTTAAGCCTATACTCCGGAACAGCTTGTTCAATGGTGTACGCAATCCGCTATATGAAGGTTTTGACCTCAGCCACTCCCGCAGAATAGGTAACTTTGACGTGAGTGGAGGCATGAACTTGTTCACCGACGAAGGATATAGGCAAGATGGTTATAACAAGCGTTTCCGCATAGGTGGCAATGTAACCTACCACCAACCGGATATGGGAATGAAGATGATGAACTACGGTTTCAACGTCAACTTCTTGTCCAACAGATATGGAGATTTCTTCATTTGGCGTTCGCCTAGCGAAATATATCGTCCATCTCCTTTCTCCAACATGGGACGCGAGGCCAACAACTTTTATATCGACCCGTTCTTCAATTTCACCAATCCGGAGAAGGGGATTTCACATAAAATAAAAGGTCGTTTCTATTATAGTGCGGACAATATAGTACGCCCGTCGCAAGGAACATCTATCACCGATATTCTAGGGAATATGGGGACGGATGCAAAGGTCATCCAAAACATAGCCAATGGCGACTATACCGCCCTCAATCCATTAATAAATGGAGTGATGGGCTACATAACCAATAATGACCTGAACGGACTTATCAACGGTGCGACCGAATCGTTGGGCACCATATTTCCTAATGCAACAACAGCGGATTACAGCGACTTGATTGCCTGGGTTATGCGTAGCGGACTCCCTTCCGATTTAGGCAGTCTGGCAAACGGACAACTTCCCAGCGATTTTATTCCTTGGTTATCCGGCATTCTGAACCCCGAACGCAACCAGCCTCCCACACAAACGAATAAGAGTTACAACTACTATCTGAATTATCAGTTCAATAAGAAATGGGATGGAGGCGCACAAATCACAACCGGACTTACCTACGAACATCTGCGTACATTCTCCGCTGATATGGATGAAGTGCACCAAAGTGATAACATTGCTGCTTTCTTCCAATACGACCAGCGCTTTTGGGACCGACTCAGTGTATCGGCCGGAGTACGTGGTGAGTATTACCGCGTAGACAAGCATTACCGTGAAGCGGATACAAAAGTATTCGGCACCCATATTCCTTTCCGCCCTGTGTTCAGTGCCGGATTGAACTACCAGCTTGCCGACTACAGTTTCCTGCGTGCCAGCTTCGGACAGGGCTACCGCAACCCGTCTATCACCGAAAAATACTTGCGTAAGGACATCGGAGGCATGGGTGTATATCCTAATCACAACGTGTTGCCGGAGAAGGGCTACAATGCGGAACTCGGTTTCAAGCAAGGTTATAAAATAGGTAACCTACAAGGTTTCGTAGACATAGCGGGCTTCTATACCGAATATAAGAATATGATGGAATTTAACTTCGGCCTGTTCAACAATACAGACTTCACCATGATAAACAGTATGGACGATGCTCTGCAGATGCTGCTAGACGGAAAAGGCTTCGGCATTGGTGCGCAGTTCCACAACGTTTCCAAAGCACAGATATACGGTATGGAAATCAGCACGAACGGTATGTACAGTTTCAACAAGAACGCCAAATTGCTCTACAACATCGGTTACGTCTATACCGAACCGCGTGATGCCGACTACAAAGAACGCAATGCAGTGGAAGACAGCTATACCGACCCGCTACAAATGAAAGAAAAGAGCAACAACAGCAAATACTTGAAGTATCGCCCCAAGCATAGCTTCAAAGCAAGTGCCGATTTCCAATGGAAGCGTATCAATATAGGTGGTAACGTAAACTGGAAGAGCAAACTTCTTGCAGTAGATTATATTATGGTTGACGAACGTGTTAAGTCTCAACCGGATATGATGGATTTTGTACGTACCATTCTTTGCGGCTCTGCCAATGGCGAAACGCTGAATACGTACTGGGCAAAAAACAACAAAGCTTATGCTACAGTGGATATGCGTGCGGGAGTAAAAGCAACGAAAGAAGTTGCCTTCCAGTTCATGATTAATAATCTGCTGAATAAAGAGTACAGTTACCGCCCTATGGCAGTAGGTGCACCACGCACTTTTGTTGTTAAAATGGATGTTACATTCTAAAAATCAGGTGTCTTCTGTTACATTTATATAAAAAAAGACTATCTTTGTGCAGACCAAAAACTACAATACACATGGAATTTCCACAAGTAGATTTACCTGTAGACGTGATAGCCTGGACAGATGTAACAGAAGACATCTTAAACATATACAAGCAATCGTGCCGCCTGAAGGCTTGTATATTCGTGTTGTGTACTGAAGGCTCCATCACCGTATCTATCAACTTGATGGATACGGAAATCAAACAGGGTGATTTTGCCATGCTGCTGCCGGGCACTATCATCCAGTTCCACGAACAGAAAGAGAAAGTACGGCTCTGTTTTGCCGGTTTCTCCGAACATTGCCTCAACGGGGTCAATCTAATTCAGTCTACCCTGTCATCCTACTCTAAAATTCTGGAAACTCCTGTCATACCGGTAAACGAAACGATTACTTCCTACATGCAGGACTATTTTGCCCTATTGGCACGCATTTCTACCGGTCCTTATATGCCCAACACACGAATGGCGCAGAATGTATTGCACATTCTTCTATATGGCATCAACGAATTATATTCCAATAGCCAATGCGTTCAAAAGGATTCCAAAAGCAGAAAAGAAGAAATATGCCGGGAGTTTATACAGCTTGTCATTGAAAACTATACTACGGAACGACGTGCACAGTTCTACGCCAACAAACTGGGAATTTCCCTGCAACACTTCAGCACGACCATCAAGCAAGTGACGGGAAAAAATGTGTTGGATATTATCGCCCATGTTGTAATCATCGACATCAAAGCCAAACTGAAATCCACGAATATGACCATTCAGGAAATTGCCTATTCGCTGAACTTCCCCAGCGCTTCGTTCTTTGGGAAATACTTCAAAAGGCACATGGGAATGAGTCCGTTAGAATATAGAAACAGTTGACAGCAATTTATTTTTCTTTTTTTATGTGTAGAGTTCGTTTATTAATTCTATATTTGTCGATAAAGATTATTGATTGAAATGTTGATTTATAAACGAAATTCGATATGAAAAAGCAAACTGTCAGTCTACTTGCCATTCTGCTTGCGGCAAGTAGCTTTTTCTTTTCTTGCGGTAACATCATGAACAAAAATGCCGGTGCATTGGAGTTCGACAGTATACAGGTGAATGAAACGGCTCACCTCTTTGGGGACACAGCCAAGCCGGCATGTAACCTTATCATCAACTTCGCCTATGCAAAAAAGTCTTCTGATGCAAAGCTAAAAGATAGCCTGAATACTTATTTTCTTTCCGCCTGTTTCGGTGACAAATACATGAGTATGACTCCCGAAGAGGCTGTGAAAGCATACACGGAAAAATATGTCGGCGATTATCGTAAAGACCTCGAACCTATGCACCAAAAGGATGAACAGGACAAGGAAGACGGTGAAAGCATGGAAACATGGTACTCTTATTATAAAGGTATAGAGAGCCATATTCAGCTATATACCGGACATTTATTGGTTTACCGTATAGATTATAACGAATATACGGGCGGGGCGCACGGCATCTATATGTCTACCTTCCTCAACATGGGCTTGCATACATTGGCTCCTATCCGTTTGGATGATATATTCGTGGGCGATTATAAGGAAGCTCTGACTGACCTGCTATGGAACCAACTGATGGCAGACAACAAAGTAACCAGCCGCCAAGAGTTGGAAGATATGGGCTATGCCAGTACCGGAGATTTGGAACCGACCGAAAACTTCTACCTCAGCAAAGAAGGTATCACATTCTATTATAATGTATATGAAATAACTCCCTACGTAATGGGAGCAGTAAAAATTACATTGCCATATGAAATGATGCAGCGCTTGCTGAGTGACGACACTATGGTATTGAATGAAGTGCGCAATTCATAACCCATAATCAACATCTTGTAATTAGTAATTTGTAATTGATAATGGAAATCATCCTGAAATATTTTCCAGACTTGACAGAGGAGCAGAAGAAACAATTTGCTGCGCTCTATGACCTCTATACAGACTGGAACTCTAAGATAAACGTTATTTCACGTAAAGATATTGAAAACCTATACGAACATCACGTACTCCATTCGCTCGGAATAGCCAAAGTCATCCAGTTCAGGCCGGGTACAAAGATTATGGACCTCGGTACGGGGGGGGCGGTTTTCCAGGCATTCCATTAGCCATCCTTTTTCCCGAAGTAACGTTTCATCTGGTAGACAGCATCGGCAAGAAAGTACGTGTCGCCACCGAAGTAGCTAACAGTATCGGACTGAAAAACGTAACTTTCCGTCATGCACGTGCCGAGGAAGAAAAGCAGTTGTTCGATTTCGTCGTAAACCGTGCCGTAATGCCATTGGCCGATTTGCTGAAAATCATCCGCAAGAACATTTCTCCAAAACAGCAGAATGCCCTGCCCAACGGATTGATTTGCCTGAAAGGTGGCGAACTGGAGCACGAGGCAATGCCGTTTAAGCATAAGACTACGATGTGGGAGATGAAAGAGTTCTTTGAGGAAGAGTTCTTCCTGACGAAGAAAGTGGTATACGTTAGCAATGGATAATGAATAAATCTGAAATCAAAAATTTGAAATCATATCATGAAGATAAAGAGATTTGAATTTAACATGTTCCCGGAGAACTGCTACGTACTGTGGGACGACACCAACGAAACCGTTGTCATTGACCCCGGCTGCTTTTATGAGGAAGAGAAGCAGGCTTTGAAGAACTTTATCATCAACAATGAACTGGACGTAAAGCATCTGCTGAACACACACCTGCATCTGGATCACATCTTCGGTAATCCTTTCATGCTGAAAGAATTCGGATTGAAGGCCGAAGCCAACCAGGCCGATGAATATTGGATTGATGAAGCACCCAAGCAAAGCCGCATGTTCGGCTTTCAATTGCAGGAACCGCCCGTACCGTTGGGCACGTATCTGCACGATGGGGACATTATTACATTCGGCCATACAAAGTTGGAAGCCATTCATGTACCGGGACATTCACCGGGCAGCCTGGTTTATTACTGTGCGGCAGACCATTGCATGTTTTCCGGTGATGTATTGTTTCAGGGAAGTATCGGCCGTGCCGACCTTACCGGTGGGAATTTCGACGAACTGATTGAACACATCTGCAGCCGCTTGTTTATACTGCCTAATGAAACGATTGTGTATCCCGGACACGGAGCACCGACAACAATTGGCATCGAGAAGGCGGAAAACCCATTCTTCAGATAAAAATAAAACAATAATTTAAATTTAGACCATATGAAAAACGACCTATTGGCCAACCGTCACATCGGTATCAGTATCAAAGACGAAGAACAGATGCTCCGTAAAATCGGCGTAAAAAGTCTGGATGAACTGATTAACAAAACTATTCCTGCTAATATCCGCCTGAAAGAGCCTTTGGCACTGCCCGAAGCCATGACGGAATATGAATTTGGAAATCATATTGCTGAATTGGCAGCTAAGAACAAGCTTTATACCACTTATATCGGTATGGGCTGGTACAACACCATCACTCCTGCCGTAATTCAGCGGAATGTATTCGAGAACCCTGTGTGGTATACCTCTTATACGCCCTACCAGACAGAAGTTTCGCAAGGACGTCTGGAGACATTGATGAACTTTCAAACTGCCGTATGTGATTTAACCGGTATGCCCCTCGCTAACTGTTCGCTGCTGGACGAAGCGACTGCTGCTGCCGAAGCCGTGACAATGATGTATGCCCTGCGTCCGCGCGACATGCAAAAGTCGGGAGCCAATGTAGTGTTTGTAGACGAAGACATCTTCCCGCAAACGCTGGCAGCGATGACTACCCGCGCCATTCCGCAAGGCATCGAACTGCATACGGGCAAATACAGTGAGTTGGAACTGACTCCGGACATCTTTGCCTGCATACTGCAATATCCCAATGCCAGCGGAAATGTGGAAGATTACCGTGAATTTGTAGAAAAGGCACATGCAGCAGACTGCAAAGTAGCGGTTGCTGTCGACTTGTTGAGTCTTGCCCTGCTCACCCCTCCGGGAGAATGGGGAGCTGATATTGTCTTCGGAACTTCCCAACGACTGGGAACACCGATGTTCTACGGTGGCCCGTCGGCAGCCTTCTTTGCCACCCGCGATGAGTACAAACGCAATATGCCGGGACGCATCATTGGCTGGTCCAAAGATAAGTATGGAAAGCCTTGTTACCGCATGGCCCTGCAAACCCGCGAGCAACATATCAAGCGGGAAAAAGCCACTTCCAACATCTGTACTGCACAAGCTCTGCTGGCTACAATGGCAGGATTTTATGCCGTATATCACGGTCCGGAAGGTATCCGCACGATTGCAGAACACATTCACAACATATCCGCCTATCTGGAAAAGAATATCAACGAACTGGGATACAAGCAAGTCAACGCACAGTATTTCGGTACATTGCGCTTTGCACTGCCCGACACCATATCGGCACAACAAATCTGCACGATTGCACTGAGTAAGGAAGTAAACCTGCGCTACTTTAAAAATGGTGATGTCGGCATGAGCATTGACGAAACAACTGACGTAACCGCAGTAAACGTGTTGCTTTCTATCTTCGCCATTGCTGCCGGTAAGGATTATGCCAAAACAAACGATATACCGGACAGTTGCACTATTAAGGGAGCATTAAAGCGCCAAAGTCCTTATCTGACGCATGAAGTATTCAATAAGTACCATACGGAAACCGAAATGATGCGCTACATCAAACGGTTGGACCGCAAAGATATTTCACTGGCACACTCCATGATTTCCCTCGGCTCTTGCACCATGAAACTGAATGCCGCTGCCGAAATGCTGCCACTCAGCCGTCCGGAATTTATGGGTATGCACCCGCTTGTCCCCGAAGACCAGGCAGAGGGCTATCGCGAACTGATACGTAACCTCAGCGAAGAACTGAAAACCATTATGGGATTTGCCGGTGTCAGCCTACAACCCAACTCCGGTGCAGCAGGCGAATATGCCGGACTTTGCGTCATTCGTGCTTATCAGGAAAGCATCGGGCAGGGACATCGCAACAAGGTCTTGATACCGGCTTCGGCACACGGCACCAATCCTGCATCTGCCATTCAGGCAGGCTACACCACCGTGACATGCGCTTGTGATGAACAGGGCAATGTGGATATGGACGACCTGCGCGCCAAAGCGGAAGAGAACAAAGAAGAGCTAGCCGCCTTGATGATTACTTACCCTCTACGCATGGTATCTTTGAAACGGAAATCGTAGAAATCTGTAAGATTATACATGCATACGGCGCACAAGTATATATGGACGGTGCCAACATGAATGCCCAGGTAGGTTTGACCAATCCCGGATTTATCGGTGCGGACGTGTGCCACCTGAACCTGCATAAGACATTTGCCTCTCCTCATGGTGGTGGCGGACCGGGCGTAGGCCCTATCTGCGTAGCAGAACATCTGGCTCCGTTCCTCCCGGGACACGGCTTGTTCGGCAATCCTCTCAATCAGGTGACAGGCGCCCCCCTTCGGCAGTGTAGGTATCCTGTCTATCACCTACGGATATATCCGTATGATGGGTACGGAAGGACTGACACATGCCACAAAGATTGCGATATTGAATGCCAACTATCTGGCAGCTTGCCTCAAGGACACATACGGCATTGTTTACCGGGGAGCTACCGGTTTCGTAGGGCACGAAATGATTTTGGAATGCCGCAAGGTACACGAAGAGACCGGTATCAGCGAAAACGACATTGTCAAACGTCTGATGGACTACGGCTATCATGCTCCTACCCTCTCCTTCCCCGTTCACGGCACCCTGATGATAGAGCCGACGGAAAGCAAAAGCCTTGCCGAGCTGGATAACTTCGTGCACGTGACGCTGACTATCTGGGACGAGATACAAGAAGTGAAGAACGGAGAAGCGGACAAGACAGATAACGTACTGGTGAATGCACCGCATCCCGAATATGAAGTAGTAGCCGACAACTGGGAACACAGTTACTCCCGCCAGAAAGCTGCGTATCCGATAGAAAGCGTACGCGATAACAAATTCTGGGTGAACGTGGCCCGTGTGGACAATACGTTGGGAGACCGCAAACTGCTGCCCACTTGTTACGGAGGTTTTGACTAATGAAGCAGAAACGTCACGGATTATTTTATAGTAAACGAGAAGAAACCGTCAATTCTATCTCCCATGGCATAGGCATTGCCATGGGAGTGATTGCCGGTTTTATCTTTCTGACAAAGTGCTACCAAAGCAGAGACTCATGGGCTGTCTTCGGCATGTGGCTCTATCTCTTCGGAATGGGCGGCTCGTACCTCTCTTCCACACTCTACCACTCCATAAAACATCATAGCCTGTGGAAACGGCGTTTGCGACATTGGGACCACGCTGCCATCTACTGGCATATCGCGGGCAGCTTTTCTCCCGTCACACTCATTGCCTTGCGAGGCGAAGGAGCCTGGGGATGGGGATTGTTCGGCTTCGTTTGGCTATGCGCAATTATCGGCACGCTGGTCAGTTTCCGCAAAATGGAGGAACACAGCCACTTGGAAACCATATGCTTCATCGTTATGGGCTTGTCCATACTGGCGGTTTCAAAGTGCTGTTTGCCATTGCCGAGACTTCCTGCTATTGGATTATTGCAGAGGGAGTCTGCTACATCACCGGAGCGGCGTTCTACTCGTTCCGCCATATCCGCTACACCCACTCCATATTTCATTTCTTCGTATTGGAAGGTTCGGCGTGCCATCTGGTGGCAATATGGTACGTACTGGAAATGCCACCGGTACATTAAAATACGTTAATAATCAGTTCCAATCCTTGCTTTTCTGCTCTACATCCTCTACGTTTGTAGTGTTGCACACAAGTACAACACTACAACAAGATGATAAAGATAGAGAAATTAAGCTACGGTTATAAACCTAAACATCCTATTTTCAACGATATATCGTTGCAGATAGGTGCAGGCATTTACGGTCTGCTGGGTGAGAACGGTGTAGGAAAGACAACACTGCTGCACCTCTTTTGCGGACTTCTCTTCCCGCAACAAGGCACTTGCCTCATAGACGGAGAAAATCCGGCACTGCGTCGTCCCGAACTGCTCGCCCGTTACTTCTTCCTGCCCGAAGAAATGGAAATGCCCGCCGAAAGCATCCGCCAATTTGCACGGAAACATTCCGTATTCTACCCCTTCTTCAGCCAAAGGGACTTTGAACAGAACCTTGATGAACTGCGCGTAGACGGCAATCAGGAACTATCCGCCATCTCCTACGGCCAACAGAAGAAGGCGATGCTGGCATACGTACTTGCCTTGCACACCCCTCTGACACTATTGGACGAACCGACCAACGGGCTGGACATCTCTGCCCGGCAAGCCCTGAAGCACATTATCAGTCGCAGTGTAGACGAAGATAGCACGTTGCTCATCTCCACCCACCAAGCACACGATTTTGAGAACTTGCTGGAGCACCTCATCATCCTCGGTGAAGGAGAAGTGATGCTGGACCAATCCATAGACGACATCAGCGAACGCCTGCTCTTCGTCCACACGGACAGCCTGCCTAAAGACAGTATATATAGCGAACAAAGCCTGCAAGGTTACTTCTCGATACTTCCCAACACAGAAGGACAAGAGAATACACCGGACATCGAACTGCTGTACAAAGCCATACTGCAAGAGCCGGAAATGATAAAGGAACTATTTAAAAACAGAAAAGTATGAACGCAACTTTCAATCTGAAACACTTCCTGCTGCTGGAACGGTATGAGAAACAAGAGACAGGAAGACATCTGCTGCAAACCGCCGGCGTCATTCTCGGCATCTGCCTGCTCTGCATGATGTACGACATCAACCGGGGCGGGAGCCTCCACGACCACCAGACGCAGGGTGCCTTCATCTGGAAATACGTGATGTGGTTTCTCTGCGCTGCCCCTGCATGTTGGAGAAGAACATCACCAAGGACAATTCCACCGCTTATCTGCTGCTGCCGGCATCCATTTTCGAGAAGTTCCTGCATCTGTGGATAAAATATTATATCCTGCTTCCCGTGCTGAGCATCTTGCTATTGTCCGTACTGAAAGGCATCTTCGCACTGACGGGCATCGAGTTCTTACAATACTTCGGGAATGCCATCATGCTACACGAAGTGCATGAAGACCAGATATTGTTTCTGTGTCTGCTGCAAGGCATCTTCTTTGCAAGCTGCATCGCCTTCAAGCAGAAGAAACTTCTCAAAGCTTTCGCAGCATTCTGCCTCAGCATATTGCTATGCTTCGGCATTGTAGGGCTGCTGAGCCTGATTATATACCACAACGTGACAGACAACCAGCAGTATTGGATGAACAGCATCATATCCTTTCCGACTTATAACTTCCCGGCACCTCCTGCTACAGAAGCCATCGTCAACTTCTGCAACTATGCCGCACCGGCAGCGTTCATCGTCGGAATATGGGTATCGAGCTATTTCTTACTGAAAGGAAAACAACTGTAGACGCGTATGGACTTCAAAACCAACAAACCGATATACCAGCAGATAGTAGACTTCTGTTTCGGCAAGATACTCACCCGGGAGTGGCAGGCGGAAGAACGGGTGGTGTCGGTTCGCGAACTCTCTACGCAACTGGCAGTGAACTCGCGCACCGTACTGAAGGCTTACGAATACCTACAGACGGAAGGAATTATTTATTCCGAACGAGGAATGGGCTACTACCTGTCACGGGACGCCGTACGACGGGTCATGAAGATACAGAAGAAGGAATTCTTCGATAACCAACTGACCGAAACATTTCACATCATGGACTTGCTGGGAGTCAGTATTGAAGAGATAACGGAACGGTATAACAACTATAAAAAGGAAAGTACATGAAACGACATGCAAAGACTGCACTATGGATTACGTTCGGACTACTCTTTGGCCTCATCATCGTCAAGGTACTCCTGCTGATGCTCGCAATGTGCTCCGCACTGCAATCTTAAATATATAAACCATTGACATACAATGACAAGCATCTTCCCTTCAGAGGGAGGAGTGGACGTTGCATCCCTAAACTAAAGCAAATATAGTATTCACTGAACATACAGAAAGATATGAAAACAAGACTTTTACCCTTATTGCTGCTCGTATCGGTGCTCAGCACGCAAGCGCAAAACATCTACATCAAAGGGCGCATCACCGAGGCTTCGCAACAACCCGTTGCGGCAGCCAATGTATCGTTATGGACCACGGACTCCACCCTTGTGACCGGAGTAACTTCGGATGGAGAAGGCCGCTTTACCCTCAGCAAGCTTAAGCAGGGAGACCACTGCCTGTCCGTTTCCTTCATCGGCTTTCAGAACGAGAATATCCTGCTGAAACTAAACAAGAGTGTAAACTTGGGCGACATCCCCTTGCAGGAAGATGCCGTCAGCCTGGGCGAAGTGACCGTATCGGCAAGCAACGTGCTGCAACGGGTGGACAGACAGATTATCCTCCCCAGCGAGAGCCAAGTGAAGCGTTCGTTCGGAGCTTATGACTTGCTGAACACCCTCGGCATTGCCCGCCTGCAAGTAGACCGGTTGAGCAACAGCATGGGCGTCAGCGGAGGAGGAGCCGTGCAGACGCGCATCAACGGCATCAAGGTGGCGGACAAGGAGATAGCTGCCGTAAGAGCCAAAGACGTGTTACGCGTGGAGTTTATCGAAGACCCGGGCAGGCAATACGGTGACGAGGAACTGGTCGCGGTGGTCAACATCATCCTGCGCCAACGGGAGACGGGAGGCATGGTGAACTTCCAGCTCTCCGACTCGCCCCACCGGGTATGGGGAGAGAACTTCCTGGCTGCCAAGTTTAACTATAAGAACTCCGAATGAGGCATCGACTACTTCAACAAGAACGGCAAATACCATTCCCGGCTGGTATCCCGCGAGTCGTTCTTCCTGGGCGACCGCACCATCGACCGCATCAAGGAAGGCATACAAGATGAGTCGCCTTCGTTCAACACCACCAACAACGTGAACCTGACGTACAACCTGACCAAACCGGACAAGTATGTGTTCAACGCCATTCTGCGGAACAACCTCTACAACGCCCCCTACGCCAGAGAACTGAACAAGATGTGGGCAGAGGGCGGCACGGATTACATCTATTCCTACGTCAACAACCATTCGTCCAGCTACTCGCCCGTCCTCGACCTTTACTTCCAGCATACCCTGCCCCACCAGCAGAGCATCCAACTGAACGTGACGGGAACACTCATCCACAGCACCAACAACCGAACCTATAAGGAGTACCGTGACGAGAGCGACCCGCTGGCCGACATCCTGTCATTGGTAGACGGCGACAAACGTTCCATCATCGGCGAAGCCATCTACGAGAAGAGCCTCCGGAGCATGAAGCTGAGTGGAGGTGCGCGCCACTACCAGATGAGAACGGAAAACGAATACAAAGGTTCCAACCCCACCACGTCGAAGATGGACCAGTCTCAGACCTCGGCTTTCTTTGAGGTACAGGACAAGGTGAAGGATTTCAGTTACGCCGGAAGCGTGGGCATGACGCGCGCCTGGTTCAAGGAAGGCGATGAAGACCACACTTACTACACGTTCACTCCCACCGTGCGGTTGAGCTACAATCTGAAGAAAGCCGGTTTCCTGCGCTATCGCTTCAACATCAGCCCGTCCATACCGTCGCTCGGCTCGCTGACGAATGTGGAGCAGGCCATAGATACGCTGCAAATCGTACGCGGCAACCCGCTACTGAAGACGTTCCAGCAGTTCACAAACTCGTTGTCGTACAGCTACTCGATAAATAAATTCAATGCTAACCTGAGCGTACGCCACCAATATTACGACAATCCCATCATGGAGAGTGTCTTTGTGGAGAACGGCAAACTAATCCTGATGGACGAGAACCAGCGGTCGTTCCAGAGCCTCAACACGGAGTTGATGGTGGGGACGAACGGCAAGGACTTGTTCGGACTGAAAGACTTCCTAACACTATACGCCTCGGCAGGATTCACCCGAAGCTGGTCGGAAGGACTGGACTACAACCACACTTACAACAACTTTTACTATGGCGTGATGGTGGATTTGCGGTACAAGAACTTCTCCTTGGGCGGGCAGTTCCGCAAGGTGGAGAACAGGCTGTATGGGGAAACGATTAAGAAGAACGAAAACCAGGTTGCGTTTATAGCCGCGTACACCAAGAACAGCTTGCAGGTGGAATGCGGAGTGATGTTCCCGTTCACCAACAATTACAAGACCGGCAAGGAGCGCATCAGCGAGATTGCCCCCTTCCGTTCCGATACGTTTGTGAAGGAAATGGGACGGATGTTCATACTCCGCGTGGGATATTCGTTCGAGTTCGGCCGCAGACATAAGGCAGGAAACAAGGAACTGAACAATACGGATACGGACAGCGGCATCATCAACATGCAGAGATAAGCATCCGCACCGAGGTTTAATTCAAGCTACTCTGTGAGGAACGGCAGCCCAAGGGGAGGTGAAAGAATTATACGAAATGCTTCATGTATAATTTATTAATTACCTATATATGCACCTCCCTGCGGGCTTTTTCCATATGACAGCTTGTCACCGGATAATTGTCACCGTGCCCTCCGCCAGCTTCTTTTCTTTCATCGGAGCGCCTTCGTCAGCATAGCCCAGGGCGGCACAACCATACACACGGTGGCTTTCGGGAATGCCGAGTTTCGTCAGGAACGTACGGACGTCCGGGTCGTCGCAAGTCTGTCCCAACTGATTTATCCAACAGGAAGCAACGCCCAGAGACTTGGCCGAGAGGAAGATATTCTGCATGGCACAAGCGCAATCCATCGACGCCCACCAACGGACAGGCTCATTGGAGACGATGACCAGCGTCGGTGCGTGGTAGTAGCAGCAATACGTCTGGCTTTGTCCGCGCTCTTGCAGATGGACGTTGCTGCTTTTGGCAAAAGCTCCTTTAATCTTTTCATTCAGTTCCCTCAGCACGGCAGCGTCTTGAATGGCCGTAAAGTGCCAGGTCTGGCAGTTCATACCGCTGGGAGCATAGGTGGCTGCTTCCAGAATGAGGTTCAAATCTTCTGCGGAAACCTGCTGTTCCGTGTAGACACGCACACTGCGGCGCGACTTGATGTTGTCTAATACTGCATTCATCATAACATTTACAATTTACCATGTACAAAGTATAATTTATTTGCATTTACAATTTACCAAATACAAAGTACAAAGTAATACAACACTACGTACAACACACATGAGGCATTCAGATTGTACATTGTACATGGTAAATTGTAAATGAATTTATCTTTTTATCAATCCTATTTTTACATTCAGTTTGAAGTAATACACTCCGTTCTCGCGCTCCAGGAAGCCGTATTTGTCCTTGTCCACCGAGCTCTTCTCGAAGCGGCTGTTCAGATAGAGGAAGTCGGCAAACGCCTGCCGTTCCGACTGGTGATAGCAGAGAACCGCCCCGTTGCCGTCCGTCAGGAACATGCCCTCCACGGCCGAGTCGCTGCCGTTGTAAATCTTGGCAGGACGCATGCCCAGGGCAAGGGCCAGCAAGAACTGCTTCATCTTAAACTCATAAAAGCCGTGTTTGTTTATCAGTTTGTCCTTTATTTTCAGAGGGTTCATCTCGCGGATGCGCTCCGTCAGTTCACTCACGCGGGTGGTGCCGTCCAAGTGCATGATGCGCACCATCTCGGCAAGCATACGGGGGAAGTGAAGGTCTATCATCAGCAGGTTGCAGCGGAATACGCGGTCGGCCACATCCGAATACTTCAACACGCCCCCCAGGCGCTCAATCATCAGCATACGCTCGGCCACTTCCGTGGGCGACTCCGGCAAGGCATTGACCTTATTCACCGTGGGCGCGGCAAACTTAATGCCGCTTTGCTCCAACTTCAGATTGGCCGTGCGCCCGCCGTCCAGCAACGGACTCATAGGACTGAGGCGGCAACGGACATTGAACCCCGCCAACGGGGCTTCGGGATGCCAGAAGGCTACGGAAAAGTCCGTGCGGTCGTCCGTCTTCGCTTCGAGGTCGTAGATGTTGACCGCGTCGAGAAAGGCTTCCAAGCCTTCGGATACTTCGATTTCTTCACCCACCACGTTCTTCAGCAGATGGAGGATGATTTCGGCCGCATCAGCGAAATCCTGACGGGGAAAGAGTTGCACTTCCTTGGCAGAGGGCGTGAACGTTCCGTCCTTCTCTACCGTGCCGCTGACGATGCGCACTTCTTCTTTCTCTATATAATAACGGCGCGTACCGTCATGTTCTTCCCTTTGTATCAGCGCGATAGGCCAACACTTCCTATTGTCTTTCTGCGCTTTTGCCGTACCCAATGATACTTTTCCGTCCGCCAGCAGACGGAAGAATGTGTAGAGTTCGCCCAACTCACGCTTTGTTGCTTCAAATGCCATATCTTGTTATTCTTTTTAAAATGTTCGTTTCGTTATCAGCCGAGGCAGTATGTCCATGCGGCTCAACCCGCATCATGTCCTACCTTTGGCAGTTCTTCCCTAGGGCTTAGTATACAATCATCATACATGATTGTGATAATCATCATACATGATTGTGATAATCATCATACATGATTGTGGCAATCATCCCGCATGATTGTACCCCGAGTATAGTACTAAGCCTGCCTCTCTCCGCGACCTTCCCCCTCTAAGTATAAAGTGTCGACCTTCTCCAGTCGCGCCTTCAGCTTCGGCATCATCGACTTGCGGATACGGAGCGTCATGCGGCAGTCCATATCATAGGATTGTTCCACCAATTCCGGCTCCTCTTCCTTGACGATGCGCATCACGTCGTTCATGAAGGGGTACTCGAAGAGAACGGTAATCGTCTCATCCACCGTCTTTTCCAGGATGTCGGCAGCGGCAATAGCTTCGGCAGCAGCAGCCCGGTAGGCTACAATCAGCCCGCTTGTCCCCAGCTTGATGCCGCCGAAGTAGCGGACGACGATAATCAGAATATCCGTCAGTTCGTTGGAGTTAATTTGCCCCAATATCGGCTTGCCTGCCGTGCCCGAAGGCTCTCCGTTGTCGTTGGCGCGGAAGTCTTTGCGCTCGTGTCCCAGCATGTAGGCGTAGCACACGTGGCGGGCATCGTAGTATTTCTTCTGATAAGTTTCCAAATGCGCCTTCACTTCTTCCACCGTACGCACCGGCAGGGCGATAGCGATAAATTTGCTGCGCTTCTCGGTATAAATCCCTTCGGACGGGGCGGCAATGGTCTTATACGTATCTTCGCTCATGCTGCAAAGATAACACATTTTTTGTTATCCTACTTTGGTGGCTATCGAAAAAGTTTATCTTTGCAGGTAATATCTATATCCTACGACGAAAAATATTTCTGCTGCCATGAGAAAAATAGTGCTTGCCATAGACTCTTTCAAGGGATGCCTCACCTCTGTGGAAGCAGAGCAGGCGGCCGAAGAAGGGGTGCGTTCCGCCTGCCCGGAGTGTGAAGTTCTCTGTCTGCCCGTGGCCGATGGAGGCGAAGGTATGCTGAGCGTCCTGACAAGTGCCACGAAGGGAAAAGACGTCACCCTCTCTGCCCACGGCCCGTTGATGGAGCTGCGCGAAACCCGCTACGGCATCTCCGGTGACGGCCGTACGGCTTTCATCGAAATGGCGGCCATCAGCGGACTGCCACTCGTACCCCGAGGGAAGCGCAACCCGATGCTGACTACTAGCTACGGCACCGGAGAACTGATACGGGATGCGTTGCAGCGTGGATGCAGGCACATCCTGCTCGGCCTTGGCGGCAGCGCCACGAATGATGCAGGACTGGGTATGCTTCAGGCTTTGGGCTTCCGTTTTCTCGATGCATCCGGAAAAGAGCTGGGCGTAGGCGGGCAGATGCTGTCCGAAGTGGCGACTATCGACGCCTCTTCTGCTCTCCCCTCGCTCAAGGAATGCACCTTCACCGCTGCTTGCGATGTGCGCAATCCTTTTTATGGCGCCGAGGGGGCGGCCCGCGTATTCGCCCCGCAGAAGAGTGCGGACGCGGCAACGGTGGAAGCGCTGGATGCGGCCATGCACCGGCTGTCGGAAATCATAGTCCGCACCACCGGAAAAGATATATCGGCCATCCCCGGCGCCGGTGCTGCCGGTGGCATGGGTGGCGGACTGTCGGCCTTTCTCCATGCGGAACTGAAGCCCGGCATACAGTTGCTATTGGAAACCCTGGATTTCTCCGAAAAGATAAATGGTGCCGACCTCATCATCACCGGAGAAGGCAGGGCGGACCGGCAAACCCTCATGGGGAAAGTGCCTAGCGGGATACTGGCGGAAGCCCGGCGACAAGATATTCCCGTCGTTCTGATAGCGGGCAGCGTAGAGGATGAGGATATATTGCTCCGTTCCGGTTTTCAGGGAGTATTCCCGGTTACACCGGAGAATGTGTCTCTGGAGCAGGCCATGCAGCCGGAATTTGCCCGGACAAATATCCGACGGACAGTAGAACGGATTTGCATTGGCCGGACTATCGAATAGAAGCATTCTATAATATGCAAAGAGCAGAGGGTTATCCTCTGCTCTCCATGCTATTCTTATCAGGGTTCAGTATCTTCACCACTTGCTCTACATTCTTTTTGTCTGCTTCACCGTACAGACCTATCTGCTGTCCGGGAACAGTCTCCTTTCCATTCTCCAAAACTTCTTCCGAATGAGTTGATACACTGGTATCACACTTCACTTTCTTATTATCTGTCATCATATCTATTGAATTTATTAACGGAATTGTCTGTTTTAATCTTGTGTGTACCGTAAAGACAATATTTGTCT
>JAJQAY010000087.1 GCA_021203515.1 Bacteroides sp.
AAAGATACAACTTTTATTTGAATTATGCAAGATTAAAACAGGCAATTCCGAAAAGATTTTTGCTGAAGGTGAATTACATGAGTATGCGGTGACAAAAGATGTGCGAATAGAATATGCTCCCGGTAAGTATGGAACGTTGTATTATTATAATCTGAATATGATTATCATGCTTGCTTTTCGTATGAAAAGCGCATTTTGTGCTATGTTCAGGGAATGGATTATCGAACAACTTGTACGTAAGGTCAGTGAACAGAAAATTCCTATTGTATTGCAAATAAGTAAAATGCAAGGGATAAACTAATAAGGCTTTCGTAAAGTGGAACGGCTTTTCCTGCTTTTACAAGTGGGGAAGGTCGTTTCTCTGTATATGATCGGAGCGTTTACTGCTTTGTGATAAAAGAAGCTAAAAGAGTAATGAATAGTATTTGCCTTCGGATGTCAAGGTGGTATATTTGCATAAAATATTGAAATAGAATATAGTGCTTATGGTTGAAGACTTTAATATGGATTCTGGTTATGTAATAGATGGGTATAAAGTTCCAATGGGCTATGAGTTGGGAGGTTTTGAGGAATTTTTCTATCTACATCGACAACCACAGGGTGAATTTGTAATTGTACTGAAAGAAGGAGGCCTTTTTTATTTCTTATCTGATAACTTTAGCGACTTTACGGGGCTTTGTAAGGATTATGATTGATATGTCATTTCGTATCAGTCGTTCAATACACAACTTGAAATAGGCATGGGGTTGATGAATACCGGAGGGTCGGTTGGTTGGATCGGGTGGGTAGAATCTTCGGAAAGATTGGGTATGTATAAGGATATATTGGTTTTCTCTTATGACTGTGGAGTGGAAACTGAATTTTATCCGTATGATACAGCTTTCACCGGAAGTTGCGAGATTGACGGGAGTACTTGCCACTATGTACATGATTATTATCCTATACGTATTCAGAAAATAGATGTACATCAAAAGCGTATCAGTAATTTGATTTTCCGGTTCAAAGAAAGAGGATATTGCGGGATGCTGGTGGCAAAGATTATATCTCTTTGCATGAAGAATATTTCTTATTATAATTCACCTGAAAAGGCAATACTAATTCCTATTCCTGCTTCTACAAGGGAACGACAACGAAAAAGATTTCCTGTTCTCTGCTATCATTTATCGAAGTGGTGAATGTCCGTGATGGTTTTCAGACCATCTGGATTGAAGAGGAACGGAAACAGATGAAAGGTACTTCGCATAAGGACATGGTGTGTCTAATCTGAGTATCAAAAAGAGAGATGTCGGTGGAATGTACGTGATATTATTCGACTATCAGAAAAATAATATCCAAAGTATTCCCTGCGTGCATACTATAGAAAAGCAAACTTCTCAAAAAAAACTTTGGATAACAATGTGTATGCCAATACATACAAAACTAATAATTACAAAAAAATATTTTAACAACTATTTTAACTTGTTTTTTCTCCAACTCTAAACTTTAGGTTCGATAATACCAATGATTTCATAGGTCCTCTCCAATGCATTCTGTTTCTGTTTAGAATCAACTTTGGCGTAAATCTCAGGCGATTTCCGCCCGTTGTTCTTTTTCACCTAAGCGGAAGAAAGTGATAAAAATTCTATTAAAATAGCGTTCGCTTTATTAGAATATATTTCTAATCATTTGCTTTATAGTTGAATTCTCTAACTTTAAACCTAAAGGTTTTGATATATCATGCCCCTCTGATAGATGTAAAGATGTGTTGTAAATGATTCCAAGTAAAAAATATGTCTCAGGTATATGAATACCTATGCTCTGAGCAAAATGGAGTTTATTTTTTTTGTTCCATGTACTTTTTCTATGAAAACCCGCTTGTTTTCCACATCGGGAATATTATCATATACTAATTTTTCTATTTGAATTCTTACACCAAAACATATTGACAATGGATCAAATATGCTATCCTCGAACAAATATCTTCTAACTTCACGGAATACCTTCTTTAAGAATATTTCAGGTTTAGCCCAAGCTACATTTAGGTTAAGTGCATTAAACTTAACAGTTAAGTCAATGTGGGAAATATCAGGATGGAAATGGAAATAGTAAGCGTCTACTTCTGTTTGAATGCTCTCTTCTGTTCTTTTATAAATGAGATTTAATATTTGTAGATTAGATTTGATATTGGTATCTTTTACATAATTTACTTTTATTTTGCTGTCATTGAAGCAGAAATGATTGAAGAACAGAGGGTCTAAATGTGTTAATAAAATAGGGAATATTTTTCTTTTATTTCTTTTCATATCATCAATGAAAGTAGAAATATAGTATTGGAATGTTATCAAATTGGCATCATCCATATAATCGAATATTTCATCAATAATTAAAATACAATCCTTCTTCTTAAAATTACGTCTTGCCCTTATTAGTAAAACTATGAATGTCATTATACCTCTTTGTCCATTAGATATCTCATGAGCTTTAGGCCAATTGACGATTAAGCTATTTTTCTTTTTATCTTCTACAGGCTTTATATCAAATTTATCTTTTACAGGATTAAAAGAACTTATGGTTTGAGCATAATCTTCTTTTTCCTCTAAATAGTATAAATAATTACAAGCTTTTTTTGAAATTAACGCCTAAAAGATATTTTTGCCGCTAATATTTGCCATGCTGATAAAAATAAATCGACATTGTTCGTTGTTTCTTTGAATTTGAAAGAATCTATAATCTCTAAAAGTTTTTGATACTCTTCCAATTTTTGAATTATTGGTAGAATATTTACTTCTATCCAATTTTTTAGACTATCTGTACTTCCAGTTTGTTGGTTTATTTGTTCTATTGAATCATTGATGGCATCTCTGTATTTTTAAGATTAAATCTGGAAAAATCTATTTCGTTTTCAATTCTATGAAACAAAGTTCCACATTTAAATAAGGCTGAAATATTATTTAATAATTTATTTCCATTTGCACCGAATTCCCTTTTAATAAC
>JAJQAY010000135.1 GCA_021203515.1 Bacteroides sp.
AGACAAATATTGTCTTTACGGTACACACAAGATTAAAACAGACAATTCCGTAATTTTATATAAAACTTCCCGATAAAGCTGTTTATAGAAAAAAAATGTTCCTATTTTTGCAACTTGTAAATAAACACTGTCTTTCAAATGAGAATAAAGTTTTTAGCAATCATCGCGAGTTTTTTCTTCGTAGCAATCGCAATAAGCTCGTGTCTTGACTCTGACAATAATACGGTAGAATTAAGCTCCGACACAACAGTACATGCGTTTGGCCTTGATACCATCTATGGCAAACATTATACTTTCACGATTGACCAATTAAAAAGAGAAATCTATAACCGGGATTCATTCCCCGTAGGTGCCGATACGATTATCGACCGGATATTGATTGACACGTTCTCCGTCAGCGGATGGATTACCGCCGGTGCCGATACCTTATTTAATTATACAACCGACTCGGTTAATTTTCTGGAAGTTGCAAACAAGGAAGAAGGCATGAGGTTCAAGATACATGCTCCCGACGGCAGTTTCAGCGATTATAAGGTAAAAATCAATTTGCACAAGCAAGACCCGGACTCTTTGGTATGGCATAACCTGAACACCTATTCCTCAACTCCCTTCTCTTCCGGTATAGCGCAAAAGGCTGTTGTTTTGGGAGACGAGTTATGGATATTTGCAGAGAATGCCACGACTGCCTACAAAACTTCTACAAAACCCGGTGAGTTTGGTTGGAGTACCGTTTCTACAAACTTCCCCACAGGTGCCAAGGTTGCATCCATCATTAACTTAAAGAATGAAATAGTAGAAAGCCAAAGATTATATATAGCTACAAGCAGCGGAAAAGCATTCAGTTCTCCAGACGGTGCTGTATTGGGAGAAGAAAACGCTTTAGGCAATAATGTAAAAACATTGGTTACCTCCTTCGTGAACACTCTCGTATGTATTGTGGAAGAAGGCGGTAAGAACTATTTCAAAATCAGCGAAGACGGCATAAACTGGAAGGAACAAGCAGTTGCAGTTCCTGATGATTTTCCTCTTGAAAGCATATATACTACTCCGTTTTCAAACCCAAACGGTCTGCCGCAAATGATGCTGGTAGGTAAACCCGAAAACAATGCCAAGAAAACGGCTTCCTGGTTCACCATGAACGGTATCGAGTGGGTGAAGATGGTCCAGACTTCTTACGACACGTATTGCCCGGCGATGAACAATCCGGTATGTATGTATTATGGCGGCACATTCTACATCTTCGGAAGTAAAGATATGAACAAGCTCGACGCCATATATTCTTCTGTTGCCGGCCTTGCCTGGTTCAAGACGGAAAAGAAGTTCCTGTTGCCCCAAGAAGATGATTTCAAGAGTATGACATCTCCTTATTCTATAGCTATTGACAATCTAAACTATATTTGGGTAATATTTGGCGGTGATGGCATGCAGAATGCTGTTTGGCGTGGACGCCTCAATAAATTGGGTTTCTCGATTCAGTAAAAGATGCTAAATACAGAACAAATCGATTTGGGCCGAATTCCGCAGCATGTAGCAATTATCATGGACGGTAACGGACGGTGGGCGAAACAACGCGGACAAGAGCGAAGCTTCGGACATCAGGCCGGTGCAGAGGCTGTGCATATCATTGCGGAAGAAGCTGCGAGGTTAGGCATTAAGTATCTGACCTTATACACATTCTCCACAGAGAACTGGAACCGACCGTCCAATGAAGTGGCGGCTTTGATGGCATTGCTTTTCGATTCCATTGAAGATGAAACCTTCATGAAGAACAATATCAGCTTCCGAATTATCGGAGATATAAATAAACTACCTGCCAATGTGCAAGACCGGCTGAAAGCCTGCGTGGAGCATACTTCCCATAACACCGGCATGTGCCTGATACTGGCGTTGAGTTATTCTTCCCGTTGGGAGATAACGGAAGCCACCCGTCAGATAGCAACAGCCGTACAGAAGGGAGAACTGATGCTCGAACAGATTGACTGCGAGTTGATTTCCCGGCATCTTACCACCAACTTCATGCCCGACCCGGACTTGCTGATACGCACCGGCGGAGAAATGAGGCTGAGTAACTACCTGCTTTGGCAGTGTGCGTATTCCGAACTATACTTCTGCGACACCTACTGGCCGGATTTCCATGAAGAGGAACTCCGCAAAGCCATTTGTGACTACCAGCGACGTGAACGCAGATTCGGCAAAACCAGTGAACAAATCAGTTGAATTCTAAACATATTAATCATAAACATAAATGCACTATCGTATTTTCTCCATACTCGTAACGTTTATCTGCCTTTTCTGCTGCGCACTGCCCGGCATGGCACAGGACACAAGCAATACCGATGAAGCCGAAAAGCCGGTTATTCTCTATTCGGGAACGCCCAAAAAGTATGAAATAGCGGATATTAAAGTCGAAGGGGCCAAGAATTATGAAGATTATGTGATTATCGGATTGTCCGGTTTGTCCAAGGGGCAAACAATCACTGTACCGGGTGACGAAATTACGCAAGCATGTAAGCGCTACTGGCGCCACGGCTTGTTTTCGGACGTGCAAATCACAGCAGACAAAATCGAAGGAGACCAAATCTGGCTCACCATCCATCTGACGATACGTCCCCGTGTTTCCGACATCCGCTATCATGGAGCGAAGAAGTCCGAACGTACGGATTTGGAAGCCAGAGTCGGTATTATCAGAGGTATGCAGGTGACGCCCAACTCGATTGACCGCGCCAAGACATTAATCAAACGCTACTACGACGATAAAGGTTTCAAGAACGCCGATATTATCATCACTCAAAAAGATGATCCGGACAATGCGAACCAAGTATTGGTAGACATCAATATCGACAAGAAGGAAAAAGTAAAAGTACACGAGATTACGATTGTAGGCAACGAAACCCTTACCACCAAGAAGTTGAAGCGTGTGATGAAGAAGACGAACGAGAAGGGCAAGCTGCTCAACTTGTTCCGCACCAAGAAGTTCGTTGAAGAAAACTTCGAGGCTGACAAGCAAAAGATTATCGACAAGTATAATGAACTAGGTTATCGTGACGCCACTATTCTGAAAGACAGCATCAAGCCTTATGATGACCGCACGGTAGATGTCTACCTGGAGATTGAAGAAGGCCAGAAGTATTATCTCCGCAACGTGACGTGGGTAGGTAATACGCTGTATCCTTCGGAACAGTTGAACTTCTTGTTGCGCATGAAGAAGGGTGACGTTTACAACCAGAAGTTATTGGAAGAGCGTACCACTTCGGACGAAGACGCTATCGGCAACCTTTACTATAACAACGGTTACCTGTTCTACTCACTCGAACCGGTAGAAGTAAACATCGTCGGAGACTCCATCGATCTGGAAATGCGTATCTTTGAAGGACGCCAGGCAACTATCAACAAAATCAGCATCAACGGTAACGACCGCTTGTATGAAAACGTTGTCCGCCGCGAACTTCGTACCCGTCCGGGACAGTTGTTCAGCCGCGAAGACCTGATGCGTTCCATGCGTGAAATACAGCAGATGGGACACTTCGACCCGGAACAAATCAAGCCGGACATTCAGCCCAGGCCGGAAGACGGTACGGTAGATATAGGTTACGACCTCGTATCCAAGGCCAACGACCAGGTAGAGTTCTCTGTCGGTTGGGGACAGACGGGTATCATCGGTAAGTTGAGCTTGAAGTTTACCAACTTCTCGGTTGCTAACTTGTTGCATCCGGGCGAGAACTATCGTGGTATCCTGCCTCAGGGCGACGGACAGATACTGACCATCAGCGGACAGACCAATGCCAAATACTACCAGTCTTATAGCGTTTCGTTCTATGACCCATGGTTTGGCGGCAAGCGTCCGAATGCATTCTCCGTTTCGGCATTCTACTCCCGCCAGACGGACATCAGTAGCCGCTACTACAACTCGGCCTACATGAACAGCTACTACAACAGCTATTATAGCGGTATGTACGGATATGGTATGTACAATTACGGTAACTACAACAGTTACGAGAACTACTATGACCCTGACAAGTCTATCCAGATGTGGGGATTGGCAGTTATGTTCGGTAAGCGTTTGAGATGGCCGGACGACTACTTCCAGTTTACTGCGGAGTTGTCCTACCAGCGATATATCCTAAAAGACTGGCAATACTTCCCGGTTACCAACGGTAAGTGTAACAACCTGAGCATCAACCTGACCCTGTCACGTAGTTCTATCGACAGCCCGATATACCCGCGTCAAGGTTCCGAGTTCTCCCTGTCTGCGCAAATCACACCGCCCTACTCCCTATTCGACGGTACGGACTACAGCAAGTACAGCGAAAACAACCAGAATGACATGAACAAGATGCACCGGTGGGTGGAATACCACAAGTGGAAATTCAAATCCAAAGTGTACATTCCGTTGATGGACCCGATCTCCGTAAAACGCACGCCGGTATTGATGGGCCGTGTAGAATTCGGTTTGCTGGGACACTACAACAAATATAAGAAATCACCGTTTGAAACCTTCGATGTAGGTGGTGACGGTATGACCGGATATTCCAGCTATGCAACCGAAAGTGTTGCCCTGCGCGGTTATGAAAACAATTCATTGACCCCGTACGGAAGCGAAGGTTATGCATACACTCGTTTAGGCTTGGAATTAAGATACCCGCTGATGCTGGAAACAAATACCAGTATTTATGCGTTAACCTTCGTAGAAGCCGGTAATGCCTGGCACGACGTCAACAAGTTCAATCCGTTCAACTTGAAGCGTTCTGCCGGTGTCGGTGTCCGTATCTTCCTGCCGATGATCGGTATGATGGGTATTGACTGGGCTTACGGTTTCGACAAAGTATTGGGACGAAGTGATGCCGGCGGCAGTCAGTTCCACTTCATCCTGGGACAAGAGTTCTAATTTGTTTAACTAAAACCAGAACGTTATGAGAAAGAGTATTTTAGTCATGTTTCTGCTGCTTGCCGTAGGCATGACAGCCCATGCACAGAAGTTTGCCCTGATCGACACGGAATATATCTTGAAGAATATCCCCGCCTATCAGAGTGCAACCAACGAATTGAGCCAAGCTTCCAAGCAATGGCAAAGCGAGGTGGAGAAACTGGGACAAGAAGCCAAGTCCATGTTCGACAGCTACCAGGCATCCGCCAAGACTCTTTCCGAGGCACAAAAGTCAAAGGAAGAAGAAGAAATCGTAGCTAAAGAGAAAGCCGCCGCCGAGTTGCGCCGCAAGTATTTCGGTCCGGAAGGCGAGCTGTACAAGAAACGTGAAGCACTGATACAACCCATCCAGGACGAGATATATGAAGCCGTGAAAGAGATTGCAACGCAAAAAGGATATGCCGTCGTTGTAGACCGTGCATCGGCATCGAGCATTATCTTTGCCTCTCCAAGCATCGACATCAGCGATGAAGTGCTTGCGGTATTAGGATATTCAAATTAATTTTATACATTTGCACCTAAAGAACTTATAATTTAACATCAAAGAATAAACATTATGCTTAAAAAAATCGCACTGCTCGTAGTTATGTTTGCCCTCCCGCTGGGAGCTATGGCACAAGCTAAGTTCGCTCACATGAACTCTCAGGAGGTTATCGTAGTTATGCCGGAATATACAAAGGCTCAAGCTGACCTCGACGCTATGTCAAAAGAATATCAGTCTGAGATGCAACGTTCTCAGGAAGAATTCAACAAGAAGTACCAGGAATTCCTGGCACAAGCCGACTCTCTGCCGAAAAACATCGCAGAAAGACGCCAGAAAGAATTGCAGGACATGGCACAACGTCAGGAGCAATTCCAACAGGAAGCTTACCAGTCTATGCAGAAAGCACAGCAAGATGCTATGGCACCCATCTACAAGAAATTGGACGATGCCATTCAGGCTGTAGGCAAGGCAGAAGGTGCTATCTATGTTTTCGACCTGGCACGTACTCCGATACCTTACATTGGCTCACAAAGCGTAGACGTAACGGCTAAAGTAAAAGCTCAGCTAGGCATCAAATAAAGAGAGCCTATAGAAGAGATATAAGAAAGGTGCGGACAAGTATGCCCGCACCTTTCTTTTTTTATTATCTTTGCCCCTATACTTATCCTTAGAAAGTATGGAACAGAAACTACCATCCATCCCCGGCCCAATCGGCGTATTCGACTCCGGATACGGCGGGCTTACCATCCTGAGCAAGATACGGGAAGCCCTGCCGGAATACGACTATATCTACCTGGGCGACAACGCCCGCACTCCTTACGGGGCTCGTTCGTTCGAGATAGTCTACGAATTTACACTACAGGCAGTCACCAAGCTCTTCGAGATGGGATGCCACCTGGTAATCCTTGCCTGCAACACCGCCTCAGCCAAAGCACTGCGCAGCATACAGATAAACGACCTGCCGCACCTCGACCTGCCGCACCGTGTGCTGGGCGTCATTCGTCCCACCGTGGAATGCATCGGCAGCATCACCCGCAGCCGACATATCGGGATACTCGCCACGTCCGGCACCATCAAGTCCGAGTCTTACCCGATGGAGATACACAAGCTGTTCCCTGACATCGAGGTGAACGGAGAAGCGTGTCCGCTATGGGTGCCGCTGGTAGAGAACAACGAAGCGCAGGGAGACGGCACCGATTATTTCATCCGCAAGTACATCGACGAACTTCTTGCCAAAGACCGCGAGATAGATACTGTCATTCTGGGCTGCACGCACTATCCGCTGCTATTGCCCAAGATACAGAAGTATATGCCTGCCGGCATCACCACCGTGACACAAGGCGAACTAGTGGCAAGCAGCCTGAAAGACTATCTGCACCGCCATCCCGAGATGGACGCCCGGTGCACCAAAGGCGGCAGTTGCACCTATTGCACTACGGAGGCGGAAGAGAAGTTCATCGAGTCGGCCTCTACTTTCCTCGATGAGGAGGTGACGGTAGAGCGGGTTTCGCTGGAACCTTGATGCAAAAGTTCACCACAGAGGACACAGAGTCTCGCAGAGGATTTATATTGAAACGCAGATTATTCTTATTCAAACCGCAGATTAACGCAGATTTTCGCAAAGACTAAATCTGTAGTATCTGTCATTGCATAAAGAGATATTCTTTGCGAAAATCTGCGTTGATCCGCGTTTCTTTATTTTCTCTAAAACTCTGTGAGACTCTGTGCCCTCTGTGGTGAGTAAAATGAGAGCGGTGACTCCTTTCACAAGAAATCACCGCCTCACGCTTATATATAACACCCTTATTAATCTAGAAGAGAGAAAAGGGGGATGTTATCAGAACTTAAATCCTACCTTGATGGTGGGAGCAGCCAGCAGACTAAAGTTGTGACTGTCGGCATCCAGGTTGCTCAGACCCTCCTGGGCTTATACGAAGTCATGTTGTACGTATAAGAGAAGGGGTCTATCTGCGCACCGATGTACATGGCAGGCAGCACGAAGTAGTCTACGCCGAAGGTGATGGAGCCGCGCAAGTTCCAGGTTTCACCTACAGACTTGCCCATTATTTCGGACTCGTCATACTTCATCTGGTTTTGTGCATAAGCCATGCCCACGCGCAGACCGGTGTACCACATCAAGTTAGGGACTTTCTTCATCTCAAAATACCGGTCGACACCTACAAACACATTGTAGGAGAAAGAGGAGGCGTCTGCCACGGCACGATAACCGGGTATTTCTCCCATATTATCTTCCGCAGAGGCAGCTTCATCCATCGTTCCGGGAACAGCCGAATAACCGGGGTTATTCGTGAAGTTCAAGCCGCCGCCCAGGTTCAGCTTCCACAAGTCCTTGAAGAACCAGCCCGCTTCGAAACCAACCATCAGCTTCTTGTCCTCCCAGTTGGTAGAGAGAACTGCCGCTTCGTAGTTCGCCAGTGTGCCCGGCAGGGCATTGACGCTTGCGTAGCTGTTGTATCCCACAGTTGCTGCCATGGTGATGTCACCCTGCTTCGGGGTATAGTCCTTCTTAGGACCGCCCTGTGCTTGAACTGTTAGACACATCAGTGGGAATGCAGCTAATATTAAAAGCTTATTTATCTTCATATTTTTCTTTTTTAATGAGTCTGTGCTTAGCTACTTATTCGGCAGGCTGAGCAGCAATTGCAGCATCCAAATCTGCTTTGTACTTCTTAGCTAAAGCTTCTTGGATTGCCAATTCAGCAGTAATGTTATCAATTTCGGCTTGGATAAGTTTCGTAGCGTCTTCTACACTGATGATAGGCTTAGAAGTTCCAAATACTGGATATCTGCCTGATACATATTCATAATTTCCTATATTAGGATTATAAACCTGAACAGTTCCATATTCCCAACCTATTATACTATTAGAGTTCCCCTCTGCTATGACTTTCTTAGCATCAGCAATATTCTTTTCACATTCTGCGATTAAGGTTTCAACACCGACAGTACCGTTATACAAGTCACTAATCATTCCATATTCACCATCTGAAGACCAACTCTGCGGCTTTGTAGCATCATTTCTTTGCCAAGCTGTAATACCAATAACATCCATAGCATCCTCTACCAAATGAACCTTGTACTGTGCAACCAAGACTGCTTCTTGTAAAGGTTTTGCAGCTTCCAATGCAGCGATATAAGCTTTCTGAGCATCGCTTCCTACCTGTACAGTAGCAATAGCATCGTTATACTCTTTCAAAAGAGCTTTTGCATCGGCTAAATCCTCTTTACACTCTGCAACATTTTCTTCTGCAGACGCTACAGCTACATTATCATCTTTGATAGTATCTTCCAAATTCTTAATAGTTTGTTCATCAGGAGCTGCGCTTGCTTTTTCTGCAGCTAAAGCATCTTTGTCAGCTTTTAAAGCTGCTTTTGCATTGGCTAATACAAGATAAGCGCCCGTGGCAGGAGTAGTAGTACCTACAGCCTCTTTTCCTAAAGCATCTTCAGCATCTGCTATTTCACCATTCAAATAATCGGCTATCTTTTGGGTAGCATAAATATAAGAACTATTCATATTGAGACCCAAGCTATCAATTGTAAGAGTCTCAGGGCAATCAGCTATTTCTATATCTACTGAATATGATTTAACAATGGATACTAAGCCAAGATCAGATGAAGCAGCAGCCAACAAATTATAAGCCTTCACATAAGGAAGAGCAGCTGCTTCCCATGCTGCCAATTCATGCGCATCACTAGTTGTTGAAGCATAATCGTAGTTTATTGTATAATAAGCATCTTCAAAAGCTTTCTCTGCATCAGCTTAAACCTTTTCAGCAGCCGGTTTATCCGTAAACTGCAGGTTGTAAGCCTGAGCAGCCATATCTTCCAATTGCTTGTTCAACGCCACCTTATCTTCCACTTTCAAAGCTTTCAAGCGTTCGATAGAAGCAGTATTATTAGCAATAATATTAGTCTGATTAATTACAGTTTGTTTATAAGCAGCATATGCAGCATCATAATCTACTTGGGCATTTGCCAATCTAAACTGTGCATCAATCAAGTCTTCATTGAGATCATACACATTACCTACAGCACCGGTATATGCTTCATACAGGTTTTGCAGATGTTTAGATGCATTATCCCATGCTGTTTGGTCGGCCAAAGCTGCATTTTTCTTTGCTTCCGCAATTTGTTGGTCATATTGAGCTTTAATCTTAGCCAGCTCCAACACATATTTCTGCTTGTTGAATGCAGTTTCTTCAGCCGTAGCATCAGCTTGTGCTTGCTGAAATGCTGCTTCTGCAGCCTTCAATTGAGCTTCTGCATTAGCTTTGATTGTCTCTGCTTCTGCCTGGGCATTGTACCATGCAGCTACAGCCTCCAACTGTTTTGCCTTTGCGTTGCGCACCGCTGTAACCGATGCCGATTCATTGTCGTCTACGCAGGCTCCCAAAGTTAATGCACCCAGAAGCACCACCACCATCATAAGTTTCTTTTTCATAACCGTAAAAATTAATAGTTAATAAACATGTTTATGTATATATGAATATATTGTTCCGACATTAAGGAAACATTCGCAACAATCCTTTCCTATATTCACCAATCACGTTGGCAAAAATATGCTAAAAGCAGCAAAGAAACCCGAAAGCTATATTGCAGGAATGACACACTTTTGTGGCAATATTTGCGACTGCACCTTTTTCCGTAGATAAAACCAAGCTTTTCATCGGATATACGTTAAATAGGCTATTGCAATTCATTTTATTTTCCACTCAGCGCCCAGCGCTGTCCCTATTTATTAATGATACGAATAAGTCGTTGAATAATAATTTAGTGCAGTATATATGCTTGCGAGAGTAACTCTATAGTATCGCAAACGTTTCTTCCTATACAAAGACCGGTGTCTTCTCTATGATCGATGCACAAGATGCCATCTTGTGCATCGAAGGTCGGGAGGGAAAGATAGGAAGCTTATAGTTTCTCCTTTACATTATCGGAGAGTTCGGAGAAGAAGTCTTTCCCCAAAAGAATGGATATACGGGTGAGAAGGTTTGTGTCTATGCTTTCCTTCTGAAACAGGCGATACACGTTGGAGCGATCGCACGACAACTTGCGACAAACCAGCCAATGCTGCGCTCTCGCCTCTCCAATTCCTCTTTTATGAGACTCCCTATCGGTTTCATAGTAAAACGACAAGGCCGTGCGTGCTCCCCAAAAACGGCGGTTAATAAAAATATGCGAGTGAAGACCATACAAAAAACGTGGGAGTTCGCCATACGCTTATCCCTGAAGTAGGCTTCTCGCATTGCCCCGGATAGAGAATAAGCAACGCGAACTGCCCACGCCAATGCAGTATATCGCTGAACATACCAAGGGCTGGTATGTTCATTACATATACAGAAGGTGTGGACGCTTTGTTGCCGCATTCTTCGTATCCGTTAAATTTTGCGAGAATTCACTTCAGAAGAAAACGTCAGAAACGTCTTTCAAATATGTCTGCCTCCTTGTCCTCAGACAGGTAGAGACATGGCAAGGATAAGAATTAGTTAGTTAATTCACCAAATTCTGCCGGAGAAAACTGTTTTTATGGAAACTATATATTATATTTGTCATACAATATCTCTAAATTCAAACCGTTATGAAAGAAGAAGATAAGACTAAGCTCATTGAAGTATTCAAGGGCTCGCCATGGGAAGCTGAAATGGTAAAGAGTATGCTGGAAAACAACGGAGTAGAAGCTGCCGACAAAGACAGCATGGTAGTCAACGTAGTATTGCCTGCTACTGCCGTCGACGTTGCGGTGCTCGTCAATGAAAAAGATTACGAGGCAGCAATGGAGATTGTCCGTGAATATGAAAAGAACCAATTGGGAGATCAAAGCCACCCTCCATTTGGGGAGGGTAGACACACAAATATGGAACAACAACTAACGAGAATTGCTGTCAAAGTAGGCAGCAATGTATTGACACGCCGCGACGGTACGCTGGACGTGACGCGCATGTCGGCCCTGGTAGACCAGATAGCCGAACTGCACAAAGCAGGCGTAGAGATTATCCTCGTATCCTCCGGAGCCGTTGCTTCGGGACGCAGCGAGGTGCACCCTGCCAAGAAACTGGACAGCGTAGACCAGCGCCAACTTTTCTCGGCCGTGGGGCAAGCCAAACTTATCAACCGCTACTACGAACTGTTTCGCGAGCACAGCATCCCCGTGGGGCAGGTGCTCACCATGAAAGAGAACTTCGGTACGCGCCGCCACTACCTCAATCAGAAGAACTGCATGACCGTGATGCTGGAAAACGGTGTCATTCCCATTGTCAACGAGAATGATACCATCTCCGTCAGCGAACTGATGTTCACCGACAATGACGAACTTTCCGGCCTGATAGCCTCCATGATGGATGCGCAGGCGCTGATTATCCTCAGCAACATCGACGGCATCTACAACGGCCCTCCCTCCGACCCCGCTTCGGAAGTCATTTGCGAAATCGGGCAGGGCAAAGACTTGTCCTCCTATATACAGACTTCCAAGTCGAGCTTCGGACGCGGCGGCATGTTGACCAAGACCAACATTGCCCGCAAGGTGGCCGATGAGGGCATCACCGTCATCATTGCCAACGGCAAACGCGATAATATACTGGTCGACTTAATGAAGAATGAAGAATTAAGAATGAAGAATGACGTGCGCACCCCACAGGAAAATTCTTCATTCTCAATTCTTCATTCTTCATTAAGCTACACTCGCTTCATTCCTTCTCCCCAGCCAGTGTCCAGTGTAAAGAAGTGGATTGCCCACAGCGAAGGCTTCGCCAAGGGTGAGCTCCACATCAACGAGCAGGCCACGCAGATACTTGCTTCGGACAAAGCCGCCAGCATCCTTCCCGTAGGCATCACCGCCATCGAAGGGGAGTTTGAGAAAGACGACATCGTGCGGATAATCGACTTCAAAGGCAATCCCGTAGGCGTGGGCAAGGCGAACTGCGACTCCGCCCAGGCACGCGAAGCGATGGGCGAGCACGGCAAGAAGCCGGTAGTGCACTACGACTACCTTTATATAGAATAAATCAATTGATTAACCACCATAGAAATGAGCTTAAACAAAACCTTTGCCGACGTGCAAGATGCCAGTCGCAAGTTGTTATCATTGAGTGACGAAAAGATAAACGAGATACTGCTTGCAGTGGCAGACGCTGCCGAGAAGAAAGCGGACTTTATCCTTGCCGAGAACCGGAAGGACTTGGAACACATGGACTCCGCCAACTCCAAATACGACCGGCTGAAGCTAACGGAAGACCGATTGAAAGGAATTGCCGCAGACATCCGCAAGGTTGCCCAACTTCCTTCTCCGCTGGGACGCATACTGAAACAAGGCGTCATGCCCAACGGACTGAAGATAAAGCGCATCAGTGTGCCGTTCGGTGTTATCGGCATTATCTACGAGGCACGTCCCAACGTCAGCTTCGATGTGTTTTCGCTCTGCCTGAAAAGTGGCAACGCCTGCATCCTAAAAGGCGGAAGCGATGCCGACTACTCCAACCGCGCCATCATCAGCGTGATACACGAGGTGCTGAAACGCTTCGATGTAGACCTGCATGTGGTGGAGTTGCTTCCTTCCGACCGCGAAGCCACTACCGAATTGCTACATGCCAACGGTTATGTGGACTTGCTTATCCCGCGCGGCAGCAGCAACCTCATCAACTTCGTGCGCCAGAATGCTACTATTCCCGTGATAGAGACGGGTGCGGGTATCTGCCACACTTTCTTTGACAGACATGGAGACGTGCAGAAGGGTGCCGCCATCATCAACAACGCCAAGACGCGCCGCGTCAGCGTGTGCAACGCACTGGACTGCCTGCTGGTGGATGCCGACCGCATACAAGACCTGCCGACGCTTTGCGCCCCGTTGCAACAAAGCAATGTGATTATCTATGCAGAGCCTTTCGCATACGCTGCCCTGAAGAACCATTATCCTGCCGAACTGCTGAAAGAGGCAACGGAGGATGACTTCGGTACGGAATTTCTGGACTATAAGATGGCGGTGAAGGTGGTGCAAGGCATCAATGAAGCCATAAGCCACATACAAGCATATGGTTCCAAGCATAGCGAGTGCATCGTGACGGAAGATAAAGAACATACCGAATGGTTCTGCCGCCAAGTGGATGCCGCCTGCGTGTATGTCAACGCACCGACCTCCTTTACGGACGGAGCACAATTCGGGCTGGGTGCGGAGATTGGCATCAGTACGCAGAAACTGCATGCACGCGGGCCGATGGCTCTGGAAGAAATCACTACGTATAAGTGGATTATAGAAGGGGAAGGACAGACGAGGGGGAGTTGAAAGTTGAAAATTGAAAGTTGAAAGTTGCTATACAGACAGTATAGCTACTGATTTTAACTTCTAAATTTCACCTCCCTTTACTTTTAATTTTTAACTTTTAATTTTTAACTCTATAAATTATGAAGAACTTTACTTGCGTGCAGGACATCGGCAATCTGAGAACTGCACTGGACGAAGCATTCGAAATTAAGAAAGACCGTTTCAAATATGTGGAACTGGGACGTAACAAGACGTTGATGATGATTTTCTTCAACTCTAGTCTGCGCACGCGCCTCAGCACTCAAAAGGCTGCACTGAACCTGGGCATGAATGTCATCGTACTCGACATCAATCAGGGAGCATGGAAGTTGGAAACCGAACGAGGCGTCATCATGGACGGTGACAAACCGGAGCACTTGCTGGAGGCTATCCCCGTGATGGGCTGCTACTGCGACGTTATTGGTGTACGTTCCTTTGCCCGCTTCGAGAATAAGGAGTATGATTACAACGAGGTCATACTGAACCAGTTTATCCAGCATTCCGGCCGTCCGGTATTCTCTATGGAAGCTGCTACACGCCATCCGCTGCAGAGCTTTGCCGACCTCATCACTATCGAGGAATATAAGAAGACGGCCCGTCCTAAGGTTGTCATGACGTGGGCACCGCATCCGCGTCCGTTGCCGCAGGCCGTACCGAACTCGTTTGCCGAGTGGATGAACGCCACGGATTATGATTTCGTGATTACGCATCCCGAAGGTTATGAACTCGACCCGAAGTTTGTGGGCAAGGCCCGCGTGGAATATGACCAGATGAAAGCTTTTGAAGGTGCGGACTTCGTTTATGCCAAGAGTTGGGCTGCCTATACCGGCGACAACTACGGGCAAGTATTGAGCACAGGCCGCGCATGGACGGTGAGCGACCGCCAAATGGCAGTTACCAATAATGCATACTTTATGCACTGTCTGCCGGTACGCCGTAACATGATTGTGACGGATGATGTGATTGAAAGTCCGCAGTCTATTGTGATACCCGAAGCTGCCAATCGTGAAATATCGGCGACGGTGGTGCTGAAGAGACTTATTTAGCGTTTAGGGATTAGGGATTAGTGTTTAGTTAAGCTGCGCTATAGTCTGCATAGTTAATCCCTAAACACTAATCCCTAACCCCTAAACACTAAACACTAATCCCTAAACACTACTTCTCCGTCTACTTCCCCACTTCTTTCCAGCCAATAAAACCTTTATCAAGATCGAAGACTTTGTAGCCGTTCTTAGTTAGGATGGAAGCAGCTTTTTTGCTGCGCTTACCGCTGCGGCAGTAGAGGGCAACCGGTTTATCTTTTTGGAGGATGGAGTCGGCAACGGCAGCAAAGTGCTCATCCAATACATTGATGTTGATACTGCCGGGAATGTGCTCTTCTGAATATTCGGCAACGGTACGCACATCCAGACGTTGCACCTCCGGGTCGGCAATCAATGCGGCAAACTCATCGGCCGACACAGACTTGAACTCTCCCCCTTTCTGCTGACAGGAAAAGAGGGTGGAAAAGAAAAGGCAAATGCCCGTAAGGAATGCTTTCATCAGATTATTCATATTAGTTGAAGTGAGGGATGTATTCAAATTCATACGTTTTCGGTCCTTCGGAGTATGTATTCACGGTGAAGTAAACCGTTACTTTCTGCACGCCGGCCGTGGCATACTTCCACAAGGGAGCAGAGGCATAAGCACGCCGGGTATAGGCCTGAACATCCTCTACATTATCATGGAAAAGCGTCAGGTGCACCGTCACTTGTCCGGTAGCCGCATCCGCAGTCACTTCATCTTCTATGAAGTCTACGATATGCCGGCCGTTCTGCGCCTTAATTCCCAAAAGAATATTCAGATAGTCATATCCCAGCCAGATGCTTTGCAATTCGACCGGGTCGGTCTTCACCCCGTTTTAAACTCTCCTGCAGGCCGGGGGAAAGGACAAACCGGGGCCAGAGTAGCATACAGCTTCACCCCTTCGGTGCCGTCGGCAGCCGTGGCGGGTGCATAGTTGCTGACGATGCGGGCGGAAGCGTTCGGTTCAATCTCCATCTTCGAGGCGTCTTCTACTACGGCATACGTCTTTCCTTCGTCCGTCAAGACCGTCTTCAGGCTGCCGTCTGCTCCCGAGAAGGCAGTCAGAAACTCCAGCTTCACCGAGGGATAATGATAATCATCGCCACCGCAAGCCGACAGCAAGCACGCCAGCAAAGGCAAAAGCCATCCATAATATTTTCCTTTTCTCATATATTGTTCTCTATGGTTTCCGAGTTTCTTTGCATCAGCCTTTTGTAGCCACCAGATAATTCTTCAGCGGATTGGCATACATCAGCAGCAACTTCCCGCGCAGGAAAGGAATATCCTTGTCCGGCATTTCGATGCGCGCCAACTGACAGTCGAGATAATCGATGAAATGACACTTGTCCTCTTCCGTATAATGTCCGGCAAAGGTAGCATCGCCCGAAAGAAGGTCGTGCGCCACGTAGTTGTTGGGATATATACGGTAGTTGGCATGGATGCGGTTGTCAATCAGCGTGGATATATGGGCAAAGAGTTCCGGCTTGGAGAGCGAACGGTCTATCGTAGCCAGCACATCGTTGATGCAGGCGCTCGTCTGGAAGTGCACCCTGCCCTTGTAGCCGAACAGTCCGGTCTGCATATTCTTCAAGTCGTCGGCTGTGGTTTTCTTGTATTCCGGATTGTCACGCTTCAACTGGAACTCCTGCGCTTTCAGATAGTCGCAAGGGTCGTATTCGTAAGAGATGGCAAGCGGAGCGATGTGCATTTCCATAAGACGGTCCACCACCTCGCCTTCGCCACCCATCGCAAGCATCTTCAGTACGCTGTCTTGCGTGCGGTCGTTGGCATCCTTGGCGCGGCCTTCGCGTTGGGCAATCCAGATGGACTGGTTCTTTTGGGTAATCGTGTAGTGCATGTAGTGGGACATGCGGGCGGAAAACTCCAACATTTGTCGCATCGTGAGCGCACGCTGCACGATGAAGGACTTGTTGACACGCACGAATTTCTTTATCCAGGGATAGATTAGCAGATTGTCTCCGATGGCAATCTCCACGGTGTCCATGCCCTGGTCTACCAGCAATATGGACAAGAAGCCGGAGTCGAGCGTTATATCCCGGTGATTGGAGATATACGTGTAGGCCGTCTGCTTATCGGGCAAGGCAGCATGGTTCAACGTCAGCCCGTCGGTAGTGTCATCGGCCAGTTTCCACAAGAGGCCGTAGCAGAAAGCCTTTTGAAAGTCCTGCTTACTCTTGCAGGCACGCATCTTCTCCGCCACGACATCGAAAGGTACACCGGGCATGATAGTGGCAGTAACCTCCCGGAAGGCCGGGTCGGCTATCAGCTCTTCAAAAATCGGAGCAAGCTCGTCATCATTGTAAGGGCGGATTTCATCAAATTCCGTACACATAATACTTAGTTTAGGTATTAGGTATTAGGTATTAGGTATTAGGTATTAGGTATTAGGTATTAAGCTGCGCTATAATCTGCATAGTTAATACCTAATACCTAACACCTAATACCTAAATCGGTTTTCTATTATATCAGTCATCACATCTTTAATATCCAGTCCGGCTGCCCGCACCTGCTGCGGAATGAAGCTGGTGGCAGTCATGCCCGGTGTGGTATTCACTTCGAGCAAGTTTATTTTTTCTCCTTCGGTAATGATATAATCTACGCGGATAATTCCAGAAGCTCCGAGGATGTCATAAATGGCGGAAGTCAGCTTCTGCACGCGGTCGCGCAGCTCGTCGGGGATGCGTGCCGGGGTTATCTCGTCCGACTCACCGTTGTACTTGGCTTTATAGTCGAAGTATTCGTTGTGCGTCACTACCTCCGTGATAGGGAACACAACGGACTTTTCTTTTGTTTTGTAGCAGCCGCAGGTAAGCTCCGTTCCCGGCATGAAGGCTTCTATCATCACTTCGGGCGCCTCGGCAAAGGCTTTGGCTATGGCGAGCTGAATTTGTTCTTTCGTTTTCACCTTCGTCACACCGAAGCTGGAACCGCCCAGGTTGGGCTTGATGAAGCAAGGCAAACCGATTTTCTCCATCACTTCCTCGTCGGAGATGGTCTGTCCCTGACGGAGTAATAAAGACTCGGAAATACGCACACCGAAGGCTTGCAGATATTGGTTGCAGGCAAACTTATTGTAAGTGAGTGCGGCAGCAAGTACGCCACAGCAGGAATACGGGATGTGGATCATGTCGAAATAGCCTTGCAACCGTCCGTTCTCGCCGGGAGTGCCGTGAATGGTGATATAGGCAAAGTCGAACATCACCTTCCGACCGTCCTCTGCCCGGATACTGAAATCATTGCGGTCGACGGGCGTCGTCGTACCGTCGGGGAGTTGCACGTGCCAGTCCGTTCCGTGCATCTCTACGATATATAATGTATACTTCTCCTTGTCGATGAAGGAGTAAATTCCTTGTGCGCTGCGCAGGGAAACTTCAAATTCGGAGGTGTCTCCTCCGCATACGATAGCAATAGTGCGTTTCATTCTAATTCTCTGTTACTGATATAACCTCTCCACTTGTCAATCAGCCGGGCCATGTCGTCGGGTAATTCCGAGGTGAAGTACATTTCTTCCCCGCTGACGGGATGCATAAACCCCAGCGTCATGGCGTGCAGCGCCTGCCGCGGACAAGTATCGAAACAGTTGTTTACAAATTGTTTGTATTTAGCAAAATGAGTCCCTTTCAGGATTTCGTGACCGCCATAGCATTCGTCGTTGAAGAGGACGTGGCCGATGTGTTTCATGTGCACGCGTATCTGATGGGTACGTCCCGTTTCGAGGATGCACTCCACAAGCGTCACGTAGCCCAGGCGCTCCAGCACGCGGTAGTGTGTCACGGCATGTTTGCCCTGGTCGTCGGGCAGTACGGTCATCTGCATACGGTCTTTGGGATTGCGGCCGATGTTGCCGACAACCGTTCCTTCGTCCTGCTCCACATTTCCCCATACGAGGGCGCGATAGCGGCGTTTGGTCGTCTTATTGAAGAATTGCAGGCCGAGGTGGGTCTTGGCATCCGGTGTCTTGGCTATCACCAGCAGGCCCGAAGTATCTTTGTCGATGCGGTGCACCAGCCCCACGTGGGGGTCGTTGGCATCGTAATCGGGATTATCTTTCATGTGCCACGCAAGGGCGTTGACAAGTGTACCGCGATAGTTGCCGTGCCCCGGATGCACCACCAGTCCGGCAGGCTTGTTGACGACCATGAGGTACTTGTCTTCATATACAATATTAAGGGGAATATCTTCGGGGATAACTTCGTTTTCGTAGCGCGGGCGGTCCATCATCACCGTGATGACATCCAGCGGCTTCACCTTATAGCTGCTCTTGACGGGCTTGTCGTTCGCCATCACGAAACCGGCATCGGCAGCCTTCTGTATGCGGTTGCGGGAGGCATTCGTCAGGCGATCGAACAGGTATTTGTCTACACGTATCATTTCCTGCCCCTTGTCCACCACCACACGGAAGTGCTCGTAGAGCTGGGCCTCATCGCCAACGGGTTCTATATCGTCCAGTTCATCATTCGCTATGTCGTCCGGCAGTTCCTCTATCATCAGTTACCTCTCCTTTCAAAGAATTAAAGATTATGTCTTTCCGATGGACACTTCTGCACTTAGAACCACGAATCATCGGTGGCAGAGTCCTCGGAATGACCGGACTCTTGTGCTTCTGCATCCCCGCCTACCGACAGTGAGTCGTTCTCCATAACCACTCTGTCACCATTGCCCACCATCAGCGTCAAGGTGGCGCCCACGGGAACCTTCTCGTCCATATCCAGTATGCGGCCCTGATACTTCACACCATATACCCAGTCCTTCTCCCCTGCCATATACTGAATATCATTCAGTTTGAAGCCCGAGGCCAGGATGCGCGCCTCTGCCTGACGCAGCGAGCTATTGTCCGCCACATCGGGAACCGTCTGCAAGGGTACATTCAGCGTATTGATTGTCAGGTAAATGGTTCGTCCTTTTTTTACTTTCTGCCCGGCGGCCGGATTATAATCCAATATGCAGCCGGCAGGCTTGTCCTTTACGTAGGTCGAGTCGGAAACCAAGCAAACCAATCCCCGGCTGCCGAATACTTTTTCCGACTCATTCACCCGCATACCTTTCACATCAGGCACTACCAGCGCTTCGCCGTGACGAGTGTATATATCTATTCCTTTTAGCGACCCAAACACCAAAGCCACTACTACTACAATCATAGCAAGGATGTTTACCCAGAAGTACTTATTCTGTCGGAATGAAAAAAACTGTTTAATCGTCATATCTATAGCATATTTGGGGCAAAGATACAATTTTAGGCACAGAGTTACACGGAGTTGGCGGAGTTTTTAACGGCAAAGGATTAAGTTTTCCCGCTTTTGTCGCAATTTATCGTCAGCAGGAATGCTTCTTTAAATTGTCTGATTATGAAGTTTCCTTCGTTTCCCTATAATCAGGTAACGACTGTTCCCTATTCAGTCGGTACCTTAACCTAGTTCAAGTACCGACTGAATAGGGAACAGTCTACAGTTATAGCCCTACGTATTTATGTTTTGTAAACAATATTACATTCAGGAAGTGTCTTATTACAATCGTCGCAATATCTCCTCTCCGGTTCCCGTACCTTTGTATTTGTTTCTCGAAGCATTGAAGTGATAGCGCACGGCGAGATAAACTTCGCGGGTATCAAATCTATTATCCATCGTGAGGTACATATAGGGAGAGGATGCGGTATTAAAAGGCTTGTTCTTATAAAGAATATCCGACATGCCGAGCGTAACGTCCAGCACCTCCTTCAGGAGACTCTTGCGGAGGGATGCACCCAGCAGATGCCCCACACGACCGAAGTAGTAGTTCTGACTGTGCCCCTTGCCGCACAGGTAATAGTCCACATTCAGCAAGAAATCGGCGGGCAGCTTGAAGGAGCTGCTGAGACCGAACGTAAACTGCGGATGGTCGAGATGCGCCGTTTCGCCACCCGACTCCATATCGAGCCATTGCTTGATAAGTCCGAGGCTGATGCGCGGCGTCCACAATCCGATGGTGGGTGAAGCCGCCACAAATGCACGGACGGAAGGTATCTTGTCGTAGTTCTCCTGATAGAGAATAGCTGCTCCCGGGTTGTCTTCTACCGGACGGCTCCAATAGAGGATAGGGTCGTTCACCAACTGGTAGCTGACGGACGCTTGCAGGAATTTCCAGGAAGCGGACAGCGTGACGTCGTGAAAGAGCGACGGCTTCAACGTAGGATTACCCGTCTCGGCAGTAAAGCGGTTGACATAGGCCACGGTATTGCTCAACTGTCGGCAAGAAGGACGTATCGTCTTGGCGGTATAGCTCAATTGGGTCTGCACCTTGCCCAGCGTAGTGCCGAAGGAGACGTTGGGGAACCAGTTGTCATACGTGCGGCTCTGGTCGTCCATGCGCTTGTCTTCTTCAAAGTAGTCGAAGCGGATGTGCTCGTAACGCACACCGGCAGCGAGCTGGCCGAACGGGAACTTGCGGTTGTATTCGGCAAAAGCGCTGATATTACTCTCTTCGATAAGACTGTAGGTGGTGGGCACGTAGTTCTCGGGGTTTACATAGTCGTCATTGCGATGGGTGTAGGTGTACTCGCCTCCCCAGGAGATATTTCCGCCCAACACGGGATAAGTAAGTATAAGTTTGGCAGCGGCAAGGCTGTTTTCAACATAACCCACGGAGTTTACCTCACGGTCTTCGTAGTTCTTGCTTTCTTCGACGGTGCGGCTCACCAGGCTGTTGCTGTTGGTGAAGTAGTCGGCATTGAAGTCTATTTCAAGTTCGCCCACTTTGCCGTTGTAATAAGCATTGACACGATGGGAAGGCGAAGGACTATTAAGATTGTATATATTGTTGTCTATCTGGTCGTAGGGCTGACCGCTTCTTATAATATCGCTCAGGATGCCCATGTGGGAACGGGTGTCTGCCGCAGCATCGCAAGTATAACGGACGCCTACGGAGTGCTCGTCACTTATCTGATAGTTCAAACCCGCCTCGGCACGATATTCGTTGGTGCGGTGCTTATGTTCTGTGATGTTATTCTTCTGCGTCCACGTCTCGTCGGCATAGATGGTTTGTGTCAACTGCCCGTAGCGGTAGCTCTCGCCATAATCGTAGCGGAAGGCACCGAAGACGTCCAGTCCGTTGTGGCGATAGTTCATGCGCACTTCTTCGATGAGGTCTCTCTGGTCCCACTGATACCAGGAAGAACGCACGTTGAAGCCGAAGCCGTCACCTTGCCGTTTCACCGTTTTGATGCGGATAACCGATTTCACGGTAGAGTCATACTTCGCGCCGGGGTTAGTGATAAGCTCTACTTCCTTGATGTCTTCCGAACGGAGGCTTTCGAGCTCGGAAGCATCACGCACCTGCCGTCCGTTGATGTAGATAAGCGGAGCGCCCTTACCAAAGACTTCAAAGGACGATTTATCCTTCTGAATAATTCCGGGTATCTTTCCAAGCACATCGGTAGCCGACCCTGCTTTGGAGAGTACGCCTGCCTGAACATTGGTTACCAACGCGTCACCCCGCATACGTGTGGCAGGCAGCAAAGCTCTCACCACGACTTCGTTCAGCACTTGTGTGTCGAGGGTCAGGGGTATATCGCCCATGTTTCCCGAAGCACAACTCTTATATATAGTAGTATAGCCGATGCAGGAAATACGCAGCAGCCTTTCGGTCTTCCCGTCGGAGGGCAACTGAAACGTACCGTCTGCGGCACTGATAGTACCTTGAAGGAAAGTGGAATCGGGTAATGCAAGCAACACCACATTGGCAAATTCTACGGGTTGTGCGCCATCGTCCGTCAGACGTCCGTTTATGTTTTGGGAGAATGCCCCAGCCGTCATCAGCAAGAAGCAGAGAGATAGAAGTTTTGTTCTCATATATTTATAGTAGTTATGCTGCTTTCTCCGGTTTATCTTCCGGATATGGACGGGACAAAGGTATGAAAAAAAGAAAAGGGCTGTCTAACAATGCAAATGTTAGTCAGCCTCTTTTTCTTTCGTCTTCCTTCCTCTTCTCTCTTTTATGCCGCCCTA